>CAMWWJ010000017.1 GCA_947177925.1 uncultured Lachnospiraceae bacterium | reverse complement strand
ACCGCTGCGTCTTCATAGAGCGGGAGCGTGCCCTCAAGACTTTTCTATCCGCCGGCGCTGCCCGCCCCTACGTCCCCCTGTCAAATCCCCCTACTCAATGCCTCATTCAACCCCTCCGTCCCCTTTAGAACAAACCTTCCTTCTAAAATAATCGGAATCACTTCTCCACCTTTCGTCACTACAGAAACCTCCCCCAACTCATCATAAGGAATGGTAATATCCGTATGGCACCCAAAGTAAGCCTTTTCCACATCAGTCTTACGAAGAAGGGATATTTCATTATCCCTTGCCACGATTTCCTTTCCATCCGGATTGAATACTGCCACTTCTTCGCCATGGGAATAGCAGGTGTCGCCCACTGCAAAATGGGGGCCTGTTTTTTCGCCGATTAAAATGGGAAGCTTATCCTGGATGTGATATTTTCTTGCCATCACATATGCGGTAGTGTTTGTTCCGATGGCAAATTCGCCCATGGGAAGGCTTTCGTGGTGGAATAGAATGTTATCCTTAATATACTTTTTATTTTCTTCTGCCGTGGAAAAATTGCTGCAGGAATAGTCGGTGACCATACCGTCTGTAAAGGTTATGGATAGATCCTTATATTCTAACTGTGACAGATATACCTTTGTCACATGAAGAATGCCTTCTGTTCCTTTTAACGCCGGGGAAGTGAATACCTCGCCTACGGGAATATTCACATCTGCCACGCAGTTTTCAAAAATCGTTTCCTTCTCCGGATTTTGCAACGGATACAGCGCCACCTTTAAATCGGTTCTGTTTTCTCCCATTCCCCTGACTATGACAGATTCTCCCAAATCCAGTGTGTCAATGATTGTCTGCTGAATGCTTTCATAGGTTTCATAATCCAATGTATTCAATGCAATGGTTTCCTGCATGATTGCTTCATAATGAGCGCCGATTTCAGGAACCGGAAAGGCAATGATCGTAAAGCTTCTTTCCTCTCCCGGAATATATTCGTTAATAAGCTGACTGGTTTTCACACGGTAAGCAGCTTCTAACTTCTGTTGCTTTTCATCAAAGGCAAGGGCTTCCTTTTTTACTTTTGGAACAAAGGGCTTTTCTCCAAACACCTCCACCCAGGCAGGCCCGCCATGAGCCTTTGCCAGCTCCCTGCAGGCTTCATGGGCTTTTCCTATTGCCTCCAGCTTTCTGTTTATCAGTTTCTTGTCCAGAATAAGCGCCTGATCCTCTTTATGATCAAAATCAAACTGCTTATTGGGGCTGTCGGAATAAAAGCCGCTGATTCCCATGCCGTTTTTATGGAATATACTATGGGCAGTGCGCATAATGGCAGGCTTAAGTCCCATGGCTTCAAAGTTAGCAATCGCTAATTTAATCATTTTTTCAAAGCCTAAAGGATAGACAATATTCACGACCTTCTTTTTGGATATGTCCTTATTTCCTTTAATAAATCCAATCCGGTATCCTTCTGTATAAGTATCTGCCATAAGCTTTATGGTCTTCTCATCCAGCTTTGCCATATACTGTGCCGTTTTGATCTGGTTTTCTGAAATATACTCTCCATAAGAAAATAAATAAGATGGATTATCCAGATTGCTGTTTTTTATAATGCCATAAGCAAAATCCTCTGACGGGTCCAGCTTCTGTCTGGTGCGTTTTTCCCATTCCTCTTCTGAATAGTCGCTGACGAACCAATAAAACATTTCCTTCAGACTTTCCGGCACCGGGGGTCTGTCCTCTTCTTCTATCTCCCGGCAAAAGCTGCAATATACTTCCACAAACAACTCTCCCCGAATCAATATTTCAAACAGGGATTCCTCTTTTTTATGAGCGCCTTCAAAAGCTATGGGGATAAGGGCATACAGCTCCCCATACAAAGCGCACAAAATCTGCCCGTATTCTTCTCCAAGCAGCTTTACCGCATAAGCAGGATTTCCATAGCTCGCTTCATAATTTTCAGGAAGAATGTCCCCATAAAGCTTATGGTTATACTTAAGAAGTGTCTGCAAGTCCTGTCCGGTCCGTGAAGTTCCGTCCGGATTCTGTTTTTCATCCAAGGCATTTTCCCGGGACTCACAGCCGTGAAAGCCGGAAATCCTTTCAAAGCATTGAAAGATTTCCATAAGAAAGAGAGCCACCTGCTTAAAATATGAACAGTATGGCTCCGATACTTGATTTTCCTTTGTGATTTCCTCTATTCGACTTTTTAAAAGATCATATCTTTCTTCCATCATACATTATAAGCTCCCGCAAACAAAATAAATGCTACAAAGGCTATTACAAGAAAATTTAATGTAATGCCTATGGTTGGAAATATATAAAATTTATCCTTTTCCAAACGGGACAAAATCCCCAGAACCAGTCCCACCAGGGAAAAGAGAAGGGCAAACAATGCAGCGGTTCCAAGCCTTGCATTGCTGGCTCCCCGGTTTTGAAAGCACAGCCAGACAGCAAGACAAAGGGAAACCATATCGATTCCCCCAAGCAGGGTGGCTATGATTCCCCGTCTGGGATGGCTTTTATTGGTAAACATATAGCTTGGTTTTCTCATACCAAGTTCCTTTCCTAAAACAAAATCTTGGACTTTTCCGCTAAGAGTCTTGCACCGCCTATAATCAGCATGACTCCTGCAGTAATTCCCGTTACAATACAGATTACTCCGAAAGTAATATTCATTGCTCCTGTTCGTGACATCAGTTTATATGTTTTCTCTTCCATAGCAATTCCTTTCCCAATCTTATATTCTGCGTGATTTTTGTATTTCTGCGGTTTTGGCTGTCTTATATGAAAGCCTGCATGTTCCGCCTTTAGTTTGCAGCGCCATACTCTGCATAATAAGAATCCAATGCCGTCTTTATTGGCTCATCAATATATATCTTTCCCTTATATGGCTTATTGTATAAGTACTCCGTCACTTCTGCCATAGTAACAATAGCACCGGTTTCAAAGCCGTACAAATCTTTGATTTCTTCTAAAGCGCTCTTTTCTCCTTTTCCCCTTTCCATACGGTTTAAGGACACCATAAGCCCTACGATTTCCACATTGCCCTGAGCCTTTAAAATTGGAAAGGTTTCTTCAATAGACTTGCCGGACGTGGTAACATCTTCTATAATAACCACCCGGTCTCCGTCCTGAATGGGACTTCCAAGCAAAATACCCGTGTCACCGTGATCTTTTACCTCTTTCCGGTTGGAGCAGTATTTGATTTCCTTTCCATACAATTCACTAAAAGCAATCGTGGCTGCCACAGTAAGAGGAATCCCTTTATAGGCCGGACCAAAAAGAATATCAAAATCCTCGCCGTATTTGTCATGGATAGCCTTTGCGTAGTATTCACCTAATTTCTTTAACTGGCTTCCTGTAACATAGGCGCCTGCGTTCATAAAAAAAGGGGATTTTCTTCCGCTTTTTAAGGTAAATTCTCCAAACTTCAGCACGTTGCTGTCTACCATGAACTCAATAAATTCTTTTTTATACTGTTCCATCCTGTTAAATCCTCCTATATAAGACATTCCCTTTATTTTGTTCCAAGGGCACCTGCAATATCATCAATCATATCCAACACTGCCTGACGGGAAGCATCCGCAAAATTCTCCGATGCGAACCTGTCTGCATACTGAGCATTTTTATATGCTGCAATAATTCCTCTGGAAGAGTTTACAATAGCTCCGAGGCCATCCTCATTAAAGAAGTGAACCAAGTCCTTTCCCTTTCCGCCCTGAGCACCATAGCCCGGCACAAGAATAAAGGATTTTGGCATAACCTTGCGAAGCACTTTTCCCATTTCCGGATAAGTAGCTCCTACTACAGCTCCAACATAGCTATAGTCTTTACCCATGCATTCTTCTCCCCATGCAGCAACCTTTTCTCCCACCAGCTCATAGAGGGGCTTTCCATCAATCAGGCGGTCCTGAAATTCACCGCTGCTTGGATTGGAGGTCTTGACCAGAACAAAGATTCCTTTCTTTTCTTCTTTACACACTTCCAAAAAGGGATTTACCCCATCAGAGCCCAGATAAGGGTTTACTGTTACAAAATCTTCATCAAAGCCATAATAGCTTTTGCTGCCTACAGTCACTTTTCCAAGGTGTCCCACTGCATAGGCAGAGGACGTGGAACCAATGTCGCCTCTTTTTATGTCTCCGATGACTACCAGTCCCTTTTCCTTGCAATAATCCACCGTTTTCTTAAAAGCCATCATCCCCGGGATCCCAAACTGTTCGTACATGGCAATCTGGGGCTTTACCGCAGGAATCAGGTCACAGGTACTGTCCACGATTGCCTTATTGAATAGCCAGATAGCTTCCGCAGCGCCTTCTAATGTCTCACCATGCTCTTCAAATGCCTTTTTTGTTATATGCTCCGGAATAAAGCCCATCATAGGGTCTAAACCCACCACCACAGGGGCATTGGTCTGTTTGATTTTTTCCACCAGTTTGTTTATCATTCTGTCCTGTTCCTTTCTAATTCCTTATAAGATTGATAGCGTCCTTCTATAACTCCGCTTTCTTTAAATCCTCCAAAACATAGCTGTTTTCAATATAATAAGGAAATTCCTCTCTTTTTATCCATTCAAATCCGCCATATTCTTCCGACATTTCATAACAGTCGTCCTCAGCCTGAGTGGAACACAGATAAGTAATCCCTACACACTGGGTATCTCCAAGCATTATGGACCAGGTGTATTCTATTTTTTCTATAGTGCCTTCCACGCCAAGCTGTTCCCTGATACAGCGCAGCATGGCATCATCCGGCGATTCTCCATGCTCTGCCTGACCGTCTACAAATTCCCATACAAAGGGATCTGGAATCCGGTCATCCACCCATCGTTTCATCACCAGATACCGATCATTTTTCTTTATGATCCCTTTTACTTTCAAATACATTTCTGCCATATAATAGCCTCCTATACAACCATTTTGCTGTGGGAATCCGCATATTTCTTAATATTGGATGCATTTACGTATTTTTTGAAGCTCTCCCCGTTTACCTCCACAAGGGTAGGAGCCTGCATTACCCCATAGCGGGCAGCTAATTCTATATTTTCCTCCGCATCAATGATTACGTATTTTTCATTTTCTAAATATGTCTTCGCCAGCCTGCAATTAGGACAGGTTTTTGTTGTAAATAAATACTTTATGTTTTCCGGCGACTCTATGGAAATCTCCGGAGACTCTTTGGAGCCTGACAAGGTTACGATACTGCTGACAGGCTTTTTCAAGCAGGAAGCCGCCACATCATATTCGGTACGATTTTCATATTCCTGAAGCTTGCCGTCATTCCAGTTCTGAACTGGACGATAATAGCCTGTAATACGGCTGTAAATTTCCGTTACAGCGCCGCAGTGAGGACATTTCTTCTCTTCTCCCGCCAGATATCCATGCTGTTTGCAAATGGAATAGGTTGGCGATAAGGTGTAGTATGGCAGCCTGTAGTTTTCTGCAATGGTACGAACCAGATTCGCTGCTGCCTTCCAGTCAGGAAGCTTTTCCCCTAAAAAAGCATGAAATACGGTTCCTGATGTATATAATGTCTGCAATTCGTCCTGAATATCCAGAGCATCGAAAATATCCGTTGTATAATCCACCGGAAGATGGGACGAATTGGTGTAATAAGGAGTATCTCCCATTTTTCCTGCAGTCTTAATGGACGGCCATCTTCTTTTATCATGTTTTGCCAGCCTGTAAGTAGTGCTTTCTGCCGGCGTTGCCTCCAGATTGTATAAATCTCCATACTGCTCCTGATAATCGGATAAACGATTCCGCATATGGTTCAATACTTCTTTTGTAAAATCCTGTGTCTTTTTCTCCGTCATATCTGCACGAAGCCAGTTGGCATTTAATCCAACCTCATTCATGCCTATCAGCCCTATGGTGGAAAAATGATTGTCAAAGCTTCCCAGATAACGTTTTGTATAAGGGTATAAGCCCTCATCCAGAAGCTTTGAAATAACCTCTCTCTTAATTTTCAAGGAACGGGCTGCAATATCCATCATATGATTTAACCGCTTAAAGAAATCATCCTTGCTGCTTGATAAATAAGCAATCCGCGGCATATTGATGGTCACGACCCCTACGCTTCCGGTACTTTCCCCGGATCCGAAGAAACCGCCTGTCTTCTTGCGAAGCTCCCTTAAGTCCAGCCTGAGCCTGCAGCACATGCTGCGCACATCCCCCGGCTCCATATCGGAATTGATATAGTTGGAAAAATAAGGTGTGCCGTATTTGGAGGTCATTTCAAACAGCAATCGGTTGTTTTCCGTATCGGACCAGTCAAAATCCCTTGTTATGGAATAGGTGGGAATCGGATACTGAAATCCCCTGCCATTTGCATCCCCTTCAATCATAGTCTCTATAAACGCCTTATTGATCATGTCCATTTCTTTTTTGCAGTCGCCATAGGTAAAATCCATTTCCTTTCCGGCTACAATGGCAGGAAGCGCTGCCAGATCATCGGGCACTGTCCAGTCTAAGGTAATATTGGAAAAGGGCGCCTGAGTTCCCCAGCGGCTTGGCGTATTCACGCCGTAAATAAATGCTTCGATGCATTTCTTTACTTCTTTGTAAGACAGTTTATCCACCTTTACAAAGGGTGCCAGATATGTATCAAAGGAGGAAAATGCCTGTGCGCCTGCCCATTCATTCTGCATGATTCCAAGAAAATTTACCATTTGATTGCAGAGCACGGATAAATGAGCTGCAGGTGCAGAAGTAATCTTCCCGGTAATGCCGCCAAGCCCTTCCTGAATCAACTGTTTCAGGCTCCAGCCTGCACAATACCCCGTCAGCATGGATAAATCATGAATATGGATATCCGCATTTCTGTGAGCCTCGGAAATTTCTTCATCATAAATTTCCGAAAGCCAGTAGTTGGCAGTCACTGCGCCGGAATTGCTCAGAATCAGTCCTCCAACCGAATAGGTGACTGTGGAATTTTCCTTTACCCTCCAGTCTTCTATCTTTACATAACTGTTTACCACATCCTTATAATCTAAAATGGTAGACGTCATGGTACGCATCTTTTCCCGCTGCTTCCGATACAAAATATATGCCTTTGCCGCTTCCGTGTATCCTGACTGTTCCAATATCTTTTCCACACTGTCCTGCACATCCTCAATGTGAACCTGTCCTTCTTTTACCTTCTCCTGAAAATCTGCAGTTACACGCAATGCTAATAAGTCTACGATATCATTGGTAAATTCTACACCGGTTGCACGAAATGCCTTCATAATGGCATCATTGATCCTTGTCAGATCAAAAGCAGCCGCCTCCCCGTTTCTTTTAATAACCTGTAACACCTAAACACCCCTTTACCTTGTCATTTGCCCATACAAATACTTTGCTTTTTTATTCTGCCTTATGGCATAGCTGACGCATGATTTCATTTTAGCATTGCACTATGAAAAAGTCAATAAAAAACACTATATATTATGTTAACCCTTTTATGTAAACACAACATATAGTGTATCTCATCTTTCTTTTATCTTGTCTTTAAAAACTCGTATTCCCTTACCGCTGCTCCATCATCCGGATAGGCCTTTAAATAGGTCTCCATCAGTACCTTTGCTTTTGTAAAATCTCCCAAATATTCATATGCTACAATTTCATTATATTTCAGATTTTGTGTCAGGCTGTCAGACTCAACCTGCATAGCTGTCTGAAATGCATTTAATGCTCCCTGATAGTCCCCAGCCTCTAGTTTACATAATCCTAAACGATTGTAGATTTCCACATCATTGGGGGAATCTGTCAGATAGCCCTCATATAACACCGCTGCATAGTTATTATCACCCAGCTGTTCATAGGTCTGTCCAAGCATATATACAATGCTGCCTTCCTTATCAGGCTTATTTTTGTTGTCCGTTCTTGCGGTTTCCAGATAGTTTCTGGCATTTTCATAATCTTTTAAGTAATAGGAAATGGTGCCCTTCTCGTAATCCGACATGGAAGCTCCTTTTTCCATTGCCTTGGTCAAATATGCATTTCCTTCCTGTTCCCTTCCGTTGTCTGCCAGCACCTTATAAGCATCGATCAGCATTTCCGTAGAATTGCCGGAAAGCTCCATTGCCTTTTCTAAGTCTGACACACCGCCTTCCATATCCCCTGCTGCAATCTTGGCGCTGCCTCTTAAAAAATAAGCATCCCTGTTCTTTTTTTCCAGAGCCAGTATACCGTCAAAGACACCGATAGCGCCATTGTTGTCTCCCATTTTATATTTGGCTGTTGCCAGATAGAAATTAATGTCATATTCCAATTCTCCTGGAAACATACCGCTGCTTTTTAATGCTTTTTCAAATGAGCCTATGGCTTCCTCATACTGCATCAGCCCCATATAGGCAATACCCTGACCTCTGTATGCCAGCTCCAGATCCTCGCCGTTTACAATTGCCTTTTCAAAGCATGCCAGCGCCTGGCTGTACTCCAGGTTTTCAATGGCAACCATGCCTGCCTCGATATTTTCTGTACCCTTCTTCCCGCAGCCGGCACAAAAACATGCCATCAGCATCACGCCAAAGAGCAGAAGCCATTTTTTTATTGCTTTCATTCATTTCCTCCAGTTGTATCGTTACTTCTATTCTGTTATATAAATAGTCATTCATCCGGCAGCCGGTACATATTCCGGATAAGCTCTTCATTTCTTGCAATTCTGTTTTGGGTGCTATTCTGGGAAAAAGTACCAAATAAGGCTTTTATGATAAAAAACAGTAAAATTGGTATGCTTATCATAAATGCTATTTTTATATTTTCTTTTAGCTTGAAATCAGGAAAATCATATATTGGCACAAGCTCTGAAACCGGATAGGACTGGGGCGCATCTGCCACAGTAGGCCCAAGTCCGGTCCAGTCTCCGTTACTTTTCAGAAAATATTCATAATCAACGTTCCTGCCGCCTCCATCGCCCCATGTGGCATCTAAATTGTACCAATATCCATCCAGATACACCGTATTCCATACGTGCTCGCTGTTATATGTATATTTGCATGGAATTCCAAGCTCTCCCATAATCATGTAAAATGCGCTGGCGTATCCGTTGCAGCAGACACGGCCCTTAATCAGGGCGTTATACGGTCCATTCCTTGTAATGTCATATTCACAGTTCAGGATAATATAGTCATAGACATATTTAATCTGCTCATATCTGCTAAGCCCTTCCACTTCTTTGGCAATGGCCTTGATTCTGGATTGAAGCATCTTTTCCTGAAAGCTTCCCATATAAAAGCGGGGTCTTACGCTGATTTCATACTGTCCCCCTACAGCTTTTCCATCCATGGAAAGGTAGGAAAACAAAAATGCTATATAAGGATCTCGTTCAAAAGCCATTCCCATCATTTCATCAATATTGATCTCTGCAACAGGAAAATCCGCAAGAAAAGTTTTCTTTCTTACCTTTTGGTCCAAAACCTTGTACATCTCTTCATACAATTCTTCCATGGAAGATACATATACGGGTTTTTCTTCTGCATAAACCTTGATAGGTATGTTTACCAGAATCAGCAGAAAAATGATTCCCGTAAACCAGACCTTTTTTCTCATTGATTCGTCACGTCCTCTTTTGTACCTGCAACATCACCCAGATAGTTCCTGATTTCCTCAAGCGCTTCTTCATATAGGCCCATAACCTTTTGATGATTTTCAACTATGTAATGTATATCTCCTTTTTTACCTGCCATTTCCAAAAGCCTTGCCTGTTCTGACAACCGTTCCGCACCTATCATTTTAGAGGTGCTCTTTAAGGCATGCACGAAAATGGTATAATCGGTAAAGTCCTTGCCATCAAAGGAACTTTGTATGTCCTCTTTGTTCTTGTCCGCAGTATCCCTGAAGGATCCTAAAAGGAACCTGAAACATTCCACATCCCCTTCTGCCGACTCGATTGCTGTAGGTATATCCAGACACTGGAAGGCGTATTCCTTCATGATCTTATCTGCGGTTTCCTGCCATAAAGAACGGAAAATAGACTTCTCTATCTCATCATATTCTACCATGACATATTTTTCGGAAGGCAGATACTGTAATATCTTTTCTTCCAGACGCTTGCCCTGAATGGGTTTGGACATATAGTCCACAAAACCTTCTTTCAGGTACATTTCCTTTACACCCGAAATAGCATTTGCAGTCAGAACCACAACCGGCGTATCTATATTTGGTGAATCGCTCATTTCCTTCAGGCGTTTCATTGTTTCGATACCATCCATGCGGGGCATCATATGATCCATTAAAATCACATCATACTTGATATCTTTACAGAGCTCCAATGCCCTTTCTCCATCGGAAGCCTTATCCACCTTGATTTCCGTACTCTTTAACAGCCCTTCCACTACGGATAAGTTCATGGCATTGTCATCCACTACCAGAATCCTTGCACTTGGTGCTACGAACATGGTTCTGTATTTTTTATATTTTTCCTTGCTGTAAGAATATTTCTCACGGAATTTGCCGATAGGCTTTCTATCCTTGATTCCCTGCTTTAACGTAAAGGAGAATGTGGAGCCTACACCATATTCACTGCGTACATTCAGGCCGCTGTCCATCAGCTCAAGCAGCTGCTTGGTAATGCTGAGTCCCAGACCGTTTCCTTCTATATTCCTGTTGCGCTCCTCTTCAATCCGCTCAAAAGAAACAAACAGACGGTTGATATCCTCTTCCTTAATGCCGATACCCGTATCCGTAACCGAAACGATCAGCTTGATATGGGAATCACCTGCTTCCTTCCAGTCAACCTTTAATACCACGCTTCCTTCGTTCGTATATTTTACCGCATTTGTTAACAGGTTAATAATCACCTGCTTGATGCGAATTTCATCTCCAAAAAGTAAATAGGGGATATTTTCGGATATGACAGGAATAAATTCCAGGTTTTTATTCACTGCTTTTATCTCTATCATATTAATAACTTCCGTCAATAAATTGGCAACCTCATATTCCACCGGAAGAATTTCCATTTTTCCGCATTCAATCTTTGAAAAATCAAGTAAGTCATTGACTAAGGACAGCAAAGTGGTTGCTGCTTCCCTGATATTCTCCGCATAGCCCTTTACCGATATCTCGGTTGCTTCCCTTAAAATAATTTCATCCATACCCAGAACCGTATTGATTGGTGTACGGATTTCATGGCTCATATTAGCAAGGAAATCTGATTTTGCCCGATTGGCAGCATCTGCCATTTCCTTTAATTCTTTTAACTTCTTATTAGTCCTATAGTGGCCTGTAATATCCACCAGCCACACAAATCTGCCTCTTACGCTGTCCTGCTCTTCTAATGTTTCGGAACGTATTTCGTATATTTTGGATAGTTCCTCGGAAACATATTCTTCATCATGAAACAGCTTTTTTATTTCCGGAAACTCGGAAATGGATTGTATATTCACGATATTGGGAAACAGCTGCCTGAATTCATGATTGTAAAAAAGCACTTTATTCTCATTTGAAACAATCAGGATAGCACCGATATCCTTATTCAGAATGCCTAAAGTAACTGCCTTTACCGAGTCCTGGTCTTCCTCATGAGCTGTAGGAACCGACTCCCCTGAACGGCCTGCCGTCTTCAGCTTCCAGATAACGACTCCCATTCCAATTATCACAATCCCCATAATCACTACTAAAATTTCCATACCTTCTCCTTCTCTTTTCACCTTCATAAAACAGAAGCCTGTTTTTTTGTTTTATTATACCAACTAATCCCAAAACCTACAATGGCATTTTTATCATTTCTATTTATTGATATACCGCCCGGCAATCTCCCGAAGCTCTTCCGTATGTCCTTCATACCACTTTTCATAAACAGGCGTATCCGACGCCGCAATGGTTTTTCCCAGCTCCACAAGAAATTCCGGTATATCCACAGCCAGCATGGAACCTAAGCTTTCTCCAAATCGCTCCTCTTCTCTTTTAGCATTTCCTCCTACGAACAGATTGAATGCGGGCTGTGGCTTTTCATCCACCCGTTTCACAAAGCCGTGAAATCCCATACTTCCTATCTGATGAGTGCCGCAGGAGGATACGCAGCCTGAAATATGCAGCTTTGGCAGCACGCCATCTGCGAATCCTTCTTTTCTTACCGCTTCTACGATTGCCTTTAAAAGTCCCTGGGAATCCTGCAGGCCAATCTGGCAGATGGTACTGCCGATACATGCAACGGAAGCTTCCAGCCTGTTTCCAGCGCTGTCTTTTGTAATGTCCAGTATCGTTTCCGCCTCTTCTCCGTTCAGGTTCAGGATATATATGCTTTCATCCGGGGAAAGAGCCAGCTCCACCTGCTCCATATCCTTTATGGCCCGGTACAGTGCCTGTAATGTTTCCGGTGGAATGCAGCCGCCTATCGGATGGTAGTGAACGGCCCACAGTCCTGCCTGCTTTTGTCTTATGACACGTCCGTTTCTGCCTTCCGGTATAGCGCCTTCCTGCCCTGTTTTTGTGATGGCTCTTTCTTTCGCTTCAATATCCAGATTTTCTGTTTCAAAGACTCTTTTCAGCTTTTCTTCGTATGCCTTTTTATACTGCTCTGGTCCTCCAAGCGCATCCTGCATATAACGGGTCCTTGCTTTGTTCCGCTGCTGATAGTTTCCATACTCCGTAAAGGTATCTACCATAGCTTTTATATAATACAGCACCTTTTGGGGAGCTACATTTTGTGCTACAAGAACGCCCATTTTATAATTGTTTCCAAGTCCTCCGGCGCTGTACACGTCAAAGGTGTGGTTTTTCGTTGCCACAAATCCTAAATCCCGGAATGTTGCATGCACTATGTTATCCTGAGAATTGGAAAATGCCACCTTCAATTTTCTTGGCAGTTTTACCGTCTTAATCAGGGACAGCAGATAATCCGCAGCTTTTCTTGCAAAAGGAAGCACGTCAAATGCCTCCCCTTCTTCCACACCGGATAAAGGCGATACCATAACGTTTCTTGGGAAGTCCCCGCCACCGCCTCTTGTAATAATTCCAACTTCAAATGCCTGCTCCATAATCCCACAGACTGCTTCTTCATTCAGATTGTGGAGCTGTATGGTCTGGCAGGTAGTAAAATGAATCTTATCTATTTGATATTCTTTCACTGCATCTGCAATGAACTTAAGCTGTTCCTGATTGATTCTTCCGCCTGCCAGCCTGAGCCTGAGCATACTGCTTTTCCCCCCTCTTTGGGCATAGCTGCCAAAGCCTCCTGAAATTCCTTTATATTCTGCAGTCGTCACCTCTCCTTTATAAAACCCGGCTGTTACTTTTTGAAACTGTTCCAAATCCTCTCTGAATGCCTGATATAATTGTTCTTTCATTCAAATCCCCTTCCTTTCCGGCAATTCTCCTTTTCTCTCTATCCATTTCATTTATGTTCCGCTTTCTTTCATGGCCTCTATCTGCTCTGCGGTTTCCTTCTGAAGGGTATCAAACAGATAATGCCTGCCTCCCGGCTGGTTCTGGACATATTCCCGGCATACGCTTTCATTTGCCAGCCTGATTTCTTCCTGAAGCTCTCTTGCGGAAATCAGGCTGCAGCCCTGGCCTCTTATGATAATCTGTTCAAGTCCGTCAGAGGTTGCTACGGTAATCCGGTACTTCCTTCCGTTTTCATGGGCAAATTTCTCGATATACTGGTCAGCAGTTTCCGCTTCTTTTGTATATACCACATGGATATTGTGATAATCCATGATTTCCGTCCGGTGTCCTTTTACCCGGTAAGCATCGAATACTGCAATCAGGCTGCACTTCCTGATTCCCTGATAATTGCACAAAATATCCAACAGCCTTCCTCTTGCCCCGTCAATGCTTACTTTTGCAAGCTCCGCCAGTTCCTCCCATGCAAAAATCACATTATAACCATCCACTAACAGGTATTCTTCTTTGGGCTCCTGTTTTTTTGGGGGACTGCTTTTTAGAACCACCGCTTCTTTCCTTCCTGTGGGCTTTCCTTTTTCCTTTTTGTTAGCATGGTAGGTCCGTTCCAAAATCGCATCGATTTCTTCCGTTCCAATCCATTTTTCTTCATAGGACTCCTGTTTTGGCACTTTGGGGGCTTTTTCGTCCTCCATATCCGCTGCCCTTTCAAGCTGGCTTTCCACATGCCTGTAATCCTTTACCTTGTCCCATTTTACAAGGACACCGGCGCCATGAGAGCAGAATATGGAATCTGCAGGATTTTCCATATCCCTGTCCGGATCATAATTCATTGCTTCTATGATTTCTTCCTGATTATGGCATGGTTCATATCCCTTTAAAGTACAGGATAATCTTCCCTGTCCTTTTGTATAAGTATTGACTTCTTTCTGATAACCATTCATAGAAGCTGCCGGAGCAGAACCGGTTAAGACCGCCATCTCCCCGTCAGACTGGAATGGCGAAAAGCTTCCATGCATTCTTTCAATATCCGACATTGCCCTGCCAATGGCTTTTTCCGGTACTTCCAGCCGAAATTCATAATAAGGCTCTAACAATACAGACCTTGCTTCCTTCAGTCCCTGTCTTACCGCCCGGTAGGCAGCCTGCCTGAAATCCCCGCCCTCTGTATGCTTTTGATGGGCTCTGCCTCCTACCAAAGTCATTTTCATATCGGTAATGGGAGAGCCGGTAAGCACTCCCTTATGGGCCTTTTCTTCCAGATGGCTCAGAATAAGCCTCTGCCAGTTCCCAGCAAGTAACTCTTCACTACACCGGGCGGCAAACTGCAGGCCGCTTCCGGGCTCCCCTGCCTCCAACAAAAGATGAACTTCCGCATAGTGCCGCAGGGGTTCGTAATGTCCCACGCCCTCTGCCCATTCCGTTATCGTCTCCTTATACACAATATTTCCCGTTCCAAATTCCACTTCCACCCCAAACCGCTCTAAAATCAGGCTCTTTACTATTTCAATCTGTACTTCCCCCATAAGCCGTACCTGAATCTCTTTTAACCGCTCGTCCCACAGTATATGAAGTTCCGGCTGTTCTTCCTCCAACTGCTGCAGCTTGGAAAGCATAACCGTCACATCACAATCCGGCGGCAGCTTGATCTGATAGGTAAGCACCGGTTCCAGTATCGGACAAAAAACCGCATCTTCCATTCCAAGCCCCTTTCCCGGCTTTGTCCCGGAAAGTCCGGTTACCGCACAGACCGTTCCGACCTCTGCCTCATCCACCACTGTATACTTTTCTCCCGAATAAATACGAATCTGGGTTACCTTTTCCTGATTCTCTGCAGGCGCACTCCTTACCTTCAGGCTTCCTCCCGTAATTTTCATATAAGTAAGTCTGTTTCCACGGTCATCTCTGGCAATCTTAAAGACTCTTGCACCAAATTCCTCCGGATAAGAAGGAATCTTCATATAAGCCGCCATATCATCAAGCAGCTCCCTGACTCCTTCCAGCTTCAATGCGGAACCAAAAAAACAGGGAAATATCTTCCTTTCCCATATCAGTCTTTTGACAATTTCTGTTTCCAGCTCTTCCGTCTCTAAGAACTGCTCAAGAGCTTCTTCATCGCAAACGGCAATATTCTCATAAAAAGATGGCTCTGTTTTTCTTCCAAAATCTATGCACCCTTCGTCCAGCTTTTCCTTTAACTGCTTAAGAAGCACCGCCTGGTCCGTCCCCCGCTGATCCATCTTATTTATAAAAAGAAATACCGGAATACGGTATCTCCTTAAAAGCTGCCATAAGGTTCTCGTATGGGCCTGCATACCATCTGCACCGTTAATTACCAGTATGGCATAATCAAGCACGCTTAGGGTCCGCTCCATTTCAGCGGAAAAATCCACATGGCCCGGAGTATCTAACAGCGTAATCTGCATATCCTTAAGAGCAAACACTGCCTGTTTAGAAAAAATCGTAATTCCCCTTTCCTTTTCCAAAGCATGGGTATCCAGAAAAGCATCTTTCTTATCCACTCTGCCCATGCTGTGGATGCTGCCGCTTTCATATAACAAAGCTTCCGATAAAGTTGTTTTTCCGGCATCTACATGAGCCAGTATTCCAATCGTCAATTGTTTCATTTTCTATCCTACATTTCCCGTAACATATTTCGAAAAATATCCCTTATTTTCTTCTTTTCCCCTGTGCATAGCCTATCCACATTGGGTAAATTTTACTATATGTGGTGGGGTTTTTCAAGTGTGGGGCAGAAGGCCAAAGGGCCGTCTTAACAAAAACAGGCCACATGAAGAAGTCCATAAAAAGAAAACAGGAGCCGGCATATCATACAGCCGTCTTCCTAAAGGGCAATCATGCCCATAAGACTACTATATAATATGCCAGTTCCTACGTCCTCCTATCCCAATCCTGTATCTCTTTAATTCAATATCTTACCCAATGTATCAAGAAGATTTTCCACATCAATAGGCTTTGCTATATGCCCATCCATGCCACACCTTAAAGCTTCCTGCTTATCTTCTTCAAATGCATTTGCCGTCATGGCTATGATTGGTATTGCTGCCAGCTCTTTATTGTCCAGCTTACGGATTGCCCTGGTAGCTTCATATCCATTCATTACCGGCATCTGGACATCCATAAGCACCAGCTTATAATATCCCGGCTCGGATTGCCTCAACATCTCTACGGCAATCTGCCCATTTCCTGCAACATCGGTGCTAAATCCTGCATCCCCTAAAATTGCTACGGCAATTTCCTGATTCAGCTCCACATCCTCCGCCAGCAGAATACGTCCGGTCAGATTCTTTTCCGATTCCCTGCCGACTTTCTTTTCTTTTGCTTCCTCCGCACTTATCTTTTCTCCCAAGTGCAGACGGAAGGTCAGGGCAACTGTAACCTCTGTGCCTATGCCCTGTTTACTTTTCACTTTAATGGAGCCGTCCATCATATCCACGATATTTTTGGTAATGGCCATCCCAAGACCTGTCCCCTGAATTCCGCTGATAGTAGAATTCCTTTCTCTCTCAAAAGGTTCAAAAATATGGGATACGAATTCCTCGCTCATACCGTTTCCAGTATCCTTTACATAAAATTCATAATTGGCATAGCCGGCAGGCGCTCCATCTTTTTCCTGAACCTTCATACTGACAGATCCCCCGGCATTTGTATATTTGACGGAATTGCTAAGCAGATTCAACAGCACCTGATTCAGCCGCAGCTTGTCACAGTAAAATTCCTCATGTTGAACATTTACCTGCTCAATCTGCAGCTCTAACTGCTTGGCAAGGACATCTGCCTGCAAAATATTGCGCAGCCCATGCAGAATATCCGTCATGCTGCACGGTTTCTCCTCTAACTGAATCTTGCCGCTTTCGATACGGCTCATGTCCAAAACGTCATTGATCAGGCTCAGCAGATGATTTCCTGATGTCATAATCTTTCTAAGATATTCCTCTACCTGTTCTTTGTTGTCAATACGGGTAATTGCCAAAGAAGTAAAGCCCACGATGGCATTCATGGGGGTACGGATATCATGGGACATATTGGAAAGAAATGCGCTTTTCGCCTTATTGGCCTTATTGGCCTGCAAAAGCGCCTCCTCCAGTATACTTTTCTTTTCCATTTCATTGCGGATTTCCTCGTCCACGCTGCGGAATCCTATAACGATGCCCTGACTGCCGTCCCATACTCCGGTACGCACGACCTTCATCTGATAATACTTCTTCTCATTATCTATAAAAGTGCGGTAATTCACATAATACAGCTTCTTTTCCGCCAACTCCTTTTTCAGCCGCTGCCGTGTAGAAGCCTGCCGCAGCATTTCCCTGTCATCCTCATAAACAAACTTTTGTATATAATGCTCCATGCTTTCTTCCAGTGAAATGTTACCAACGAAAACAGAGTCAAACATATGATTGTAATCATCATCAATCCGAAGGGGCATGCCAACGCCTGTATCAAGGTCAAAGAAACATACAAGATTGTAATCTATGCTCAGCGCCTGAACCAGTTCCATATGGTGTTTTTCTTTTTCGATCCGCTCCTTATTTTCCTTCAGCTTTTGAGTGGTACAATCCAAAAGAAAGCGCTGGTAAAACAGCTCCCCATTTTCTTTTAAGAGCTTGATATTGCCCATTACATGCAGTATTTCCCCGTCGTCGTGTTGTATGCGATACTCCACGCTGACACTGTCTCCCTCTTTCTTCAGCTCCTGCATGGCTTCCACTATCTTTGGCTTATCTTCCTCCACAACAGAGGCTGCCACCATATCAAAGCCTTTGCTCATCAATTCTTCCTGAGATTCGTATCCCAAAATTTGAAGCGCAGCTCTGTTTATGCTGATAAGATGCGTGCCATCAAGCGTATGGCACATCACTCCACAATCCATACCTGTAAAAATAGCTTCCAAAGTACGGTTCTTTTTTATGATCTCCTGTTCATAGGTCCGTTCCTGTGTCACATCAATTGCCACACCCACTGTACCCATGACACTTCCGTCAAGATCGTACAATGGTGCCTTGTATGTGGTAAGCACTCGCATTCCCTCTCCGGTTTTAATGACTTCTCCGGATACACAGGTCTTTTTCTTATTCATGACCTCAAGCTCTGATTCGATGCAGGCAGGATCATCCTGCTCCACATCCCAAATATAAGCATGACCTCTTCCTTCCACCTGCTTTTTGGTCTTATTGACCGTTTTACAAAAGCTGTCATTTACCTTTTTATGTATGCCGTCTTTATCCTTATACCAGATCATGTTTGGGGTATTGTTGATGGCAGCCTCCAAATACTGACTGGTCTGCCAGGAATCCTTCTGAAACTTGCAGGCCTGCTGCCATCTTAAAAGGCGGAAACTTATTTCCTCATCAGTCATGGGCAAGATCCATATATCTTTCATTTCCCCCATAAAATCTGACATAAGCAGCACCTGTTCCTTGTCAGCAAGCAAAATAAGCTCTGCTTCCTCCTTCTTGCTTGTGACAAGTGTCCGCAAAGCTTCTTCCACATC
The DNA here is from genome assembly GCA_947177925.1 of uncultured Lachnospiraceae bacterium. Taxonomy (GTDB): domain Bacteria; phylum Bacillota; class Clostridia; order Lachnospirales; family Lachnospiraceae; genus RGIG3040. Next base: position 2,145 of record CAMWWJ010000017.1, on the reverse strand, counting down.
CATATTCTGTAAATATGCAAAAATCACATCCGACTTGGCAGCCAATTCCTGATTAAGTTCTTCGCTTTCAGAGAACTCATGTGTAAAATGTTCAAACGGAGACATTTCCTTAATCATTTCAAATGTCCTGTTCTTAAGTCCTAATAAATAGAAATGAATATGGCAATGATACATAAATCTGTTTCCTCCCTGTGCTTTGCAAATCAATTCACCTATATTCTATTCTAACAAGCGTGTGAACCTATGTCAATATTTTGGATATTTTCGGAATCACATTGGTAACAGTTCAGCCGTAACCGTTCAGACATCTGCTTTCCCTGCGGCGCCATGACAAGCTTTTTGCAGAGAATGTTTCTGCGTCGCCACGCTCCCGCTCTGATAAAAACGCAGCAGTGCTAAGCTCGAAAAGACCTCGCTAAGCGCTGGCGTTTTTATAAGGGCTCCTTTAGAAATCATTCTCTGCAAAAAGCTTGTCACGGTGCCGCAGGGAAAGCAGATGTCTGAACGGTTACGGCTGAACGGTTACTCACACTGATTCATCAATTCTTCCACCCTCTGCTGTTACAGGCGCTTCCATTACCGGAACCGGCATTTCCGTCCCGGCAAGCTCCAAAGATACGCCGCTTGAAGCTGCCTGCTTCTCTTTTTCCAATTTACTAAAGAGAGACTTTAAATATTTCATATCAGCTTCCATAATTTCACGAAGCTCTTTGGATCTGTGTTTTTTCTTTAAAAGCTCCAGATCGGCCGGGTCCATATCTTCCTTTACGGTCAGTGTCAATTCCTCCAGCCCGCTTTCATCTTCCAGCTCCTTAAGCGCCCTTTCCATTTCCTCCATAAGCGCTCTCGTCTCCTTGCTGTCAAGTTCAAAACTATCTTGTATATCCATGCTATCAAAGCTGTTATTTTCCTCTGTTTCCTCAAGCTCTGCCTGACAGATACCGCCTGTCTTTTTTGCACTTTCTTCCTCTTCCAGATGCTTTACCCGCTTTTTGGCAATTCTTATCATCTGCTCTGCATGGATGAGCGCACTGCTTACTTCACTGTCATCATACTCGCCACATCTTAGCTTCCTGCGGAGATTTGCAGCCTCACCGTAGGCCTTTGCCATTACCAGCCTGGCGCCGCCGGATGTTTTTGCTGCCATAAGCTGGGTTGAAATCTTCTTAAATTTATATTGCAGCCGTTTTGTCTTTTTCACACTTGGTTTACGAACCGTCATGGTACCCGCCACAGTTCCGTCTGGGTTTTTAAAGGTATACCTTTCCACATTTGAATTGCTGATTCCCATTATGCCCATACCGTCATCCTCCTTGATTCATGTAATATCGAGCTTATTGAATTGTCTTTGGACTTATATAAGATATCGGCATATTATGATAAAAAATGAATCAGCAGAAACACGAACCCATTGTTTTGGATTGTTATTGTGTCAGGTCACTTTTTTCCGATATTTTTTCTTTTATGGTTAATGCTTTCTTGTGCAGTTCTTCTGCTTTCCCATATTGCCCCTGCTCTTTATACAAGGCCGCTAAATTACTATAGACTGTTTCCGTAGTCTGGTGGTTTTCTCCCAGTATCCTTTCCCTTATGATCAAGGCTTTTTTATACAGCTCTTCTGCTTCCCCGTACTTCTCCTGCTCTTTATATAAGGCCGCTAAATTATTATAGCTGGTTGCTATATCTGGATGACTCTCCCCCAATATCCTTTTCCTTATGATCAGGGCTTTCTTATACAATTCTTCTACTTCCCCATACTTCCCCTGCTCTTGATATAAGGCTGCTAAATTATTATAGCTGGTTGCTGTATCTGGATGGTTCTCTCCCAATATCTTTTCTCTTATGATCAGGGCTTTCTTATACAGTTCTTCTGCTTCCCTGTACTTCCCCTGCTCTTGATATAAGATTGCTAAATTATTATAGCTGCTTGCTGTATCCGGATGATTCTCTCCCAATATCTTTTCCCTTATGATCAGGGCTTTCTTATACAGTTCTTCTACTTCTTTATAATGTCTCTGCTCTTTATACAGGGATGCCAGGTTATTATAAACGATTGCTGTATCTGGATGATCCTCTCCCAATATCCTTTCATTTATGGTCAGCGCTTTCTTATACAATTCTTCCGCTTCCCTGTACTTCCCCTGT
>CAMWWJ010000016.1 GCA_947177925.1 uncultured Lachnospiraceae bacterium | reverse complement strand
TTCTTGTATATTTTGCGTATTCCCATAGCCGCAAGCAAAAGGGAAATACAAAACCAGATCAATAACAGAAGTAAATAAGGCATTTCCCCATACAGCATGGAATTTCTTGCGGAACCAATCAAAAATGCCAGTGGATTGCAGCTTGCGGCCCACATATTATAAGGTGCCGGAAGCCTTTTTTCCACATCATAAAAAATACCAGTCACATAAAACACAAGACGAAGCACGATCATTATCACATTGGACAGATCCTCCACATAAACTCCATAATGCAGTAAATAAACGCAGCAGCCAAATGTAAAAAGAATAAATGTGAACAATATGGGGATGATCCAGAAAAATGTCAGCCGGAACGGAACCCGGAAGACAATCATCATGGCAAGCACGATTCCAAAGGATATCATCATCTTAAAGCCGTTTACAAGCATATCGCTGATTACCAGTATAAATTTGGGAAGGTATACTTTCGAGACCACCGCCTTATGGCTGCGCACCATTTTTACACTTGCTCTTGTACAGCGGTTAAAGAAATCCCACATAGACAGTCCTATAAAGATAAATACAGGAAAGTATAACTCCCTTCCGTCAAATACCACTCCGAATATAAACGTGTAAATCAGCATAAAGCAGACCGGGTCCAAAACCCACCAAAGCCAGTTTAAGTAAGAATTGGCAACCTCCGCCTTTAACTGGGACTTTGCCGCATAAATTGCATATTTGTGGTATTGCTTTACATCATTTACGAATTTTGAGAACATTTTATACTCCTATTATTTTCCTTATCTTTCCATTTTGTACCAAATACCCATCTATTATACAGGATAACCATTACTTTGTCTAATTAAAATAACCTTAATAAAAACACAGTTTTCCAATATATTCCGAAAGCTTCCCACAGGCGCTGCCCGTTTCCTTGCTGCCAAGCAGCTCCTTATGGTCCTCCATTTTTTTCATTGCCTTCGTTTCCTCATACTCTATCATATTTTTACAAAGCTGTTCATTGGAAACGGCAGCTTCAAAGGGCCACTCCTCTATTCTTGTGTAAAAGGGCTGTTCCTTCTGCCTGCTTTCCATATCGGGAAAATAGAGAAAACCCGGTCTTTGAAGAAGCATATAATCCCACATTACCGAGGAAAAATCCGTAATCAGCACATCCGTGCATAAGAGTATTTCCTGCATGTCCTCATAATCCGTCACACAGATACTCTGCTCTATTTCCATTTCCGGCACTTTGTGATGTCCCCGAAACAGCATGGTCCATTCTCCTCCAAATCTTTTTTGGAGGCTTTTCAACACCGCTTTTGCGTCCAGGGAATTCTCAAAATATCCATGATTGGCATCTCCCCGGAAGGTAGGCGCATACAAGACGAACCTGTTTTTCCAAAGACTTTCCGGAATCTTCATTTTTTTGAGGATTTCCCGCCGTTTTGCCTCTTCTGCTTCTTTTTCTCCATTCTGCAGCCGCTTAAGGCTCTGAATCAGGCAGTCATTTCTTGGCATGCCGATTTCCATAAACTTTTCTTTTGGCACCTTCGTGGATACTGTCATACATTCCGTAAACATTCTTGAGCTGGAAAGATGACAGTCCGTCTGCTTTGCAAAAATCTCATAAATCTTACGATCATCATCGCTTGCCGCCACATCGAAATGCACCCTCTTGTAAGCTCCGCCTCCATGCCATGTGTTAATAAAGCACTGGCTCCTTCTCTTGGGAAGATAGCTTCCCAACGCGTTATTCCCTACAATGACCCTGGCGGTGAGCATATAGTAAAAAAAGGCAAGGCTTTTATTTTTCACCTGTATGGCCTGTCCATCCAGTTCCTTATGTCTTTTATTCAACACCCATATATACTGCAGCTTCTCTCCATATGTTTCTCTTAATGCCTCATAAACATACTTGGGATTGCAGGCATAGGATTGACCATAATGGCACACAAAGACAACCCGCTTTTTCACTATCGGAAATATCCAAAAGACGGATAAGAGCATCCGTATGCATCTAATCTTAAATAATCTCATCAGATTTCCCCATTCGCTTTTCTGTGAAACTGCGTATACTGTTTTTCCACTTCCCTTGCAATCTTTTTAATATCAAAGCCCCGGATGCCTACCAGCTCATACTTGTCATCCCGTCTTTCATCATCTTCATCGCGGTCTGCAAGGATTTCAGATGCCCAATAGCCTGCTCCCTCTTCAAGAGGCAGGGGATAATAAGCATTGGTTATATTGGTGGTGGAAGGGATTTTCCCTTCCGTGCAAAAGCAGGGAAGCCCGCTGGCCTGTGCTTCCACCAAAACAATTCCAAAGCCCTCAAACAAAGAGGGCAGAACGAAAACATCCATGGCCATCATAACTTCATTTACATCGTCTCTGGCTCCTAAAAAAAGAACCTTGTCCTCTAATCCGCTTTTTCTTACCTTTTCCCTGATCTTCTCTTCATCCGGCCCCTTTCCAATCAAAAGCAGCAGAGAATTCTTTTCCTTTTCCTGTATTTCCTGGAATATATCGATTAAAAACCGTTGGTTCTTCTGTTTTGCGAACCTGCCCACATGCCCGATTACCAGCTGGTTCGTAATTCCCAACTCTTTTCGCTTCTTTTCTCTTATTTCCTCCTGGAAATGAAACCTTTCCACTTCAATTCCGTTTAGCAGGATTCTCATTCTTTTTCCGCGCCTTACAGCTCTTGGAAAGAAGAAACGGCACGCCTCCATGCTGCAGCCCCAGAACTCGTCCGTAATCCTTTGTGACATCCGGGACGTAAAGAAGGAAGCGATTCCTTTTAAAGTGAACTCCACTCCATTATTATGGGCATGGGTGACCGCACACCTTACTCCGTATTTTTTTGCAATTTTATGATAGATAAATGCGGTGGACTGAAGATGTCCGTGAATTACCAAATACTCCGTATGTTCTTCAAAAAATTTATTTAATGCTTTTTTGTACTGGAAGAAATTTCGGAATGTAGTTTTCGGCATTACATAAATTTTGCCTCCTAAACGGCGGATTTCCTCATCATATTCTCCCGGTTCCTCATAATGCACAAGAAAATCGAACTGTATCTGGCTGCGGTCTATATTCCGATACAAATTCATAATTAATGTTTCCATTCCTCCATAGTGCATTTTCCCTACTACTTGTAAAACTCTGATCATAAATACCTTACCTTCTTAAAATCTTTTTATAAAGTTGCTTCCTCATCCCGTTTGGCATGAGTCCCATAAAAATCTGTCCGCAAACGGAAACAAGAAAATCCCTGTTACCAGAAAATCCCATTTTCCGAAGCTTTAAACGAAAGGCTATTCCCTTTCTTACATATTTAAGTCCGCCACGCCTTAAATACATATCACTTCCTGCTCTCATATATAAAAGAGGCTCTTTTGTATTATATCCCTTTGCGCCCTGCATAAGCGCCCTGACCCATAAGTCATAATCCTCAAACCATCTGACATCCTGGTACATTCCCGCCTGCAGGATCACCTGCCTGCGAAACATGACACAGGGATGGTTGAAGGGATTTCTCCTTCTGGCATATTTTAAAATCTCCTCCTGTTCTTCCGGAAGGCTTTTTACTGCCTGTATCTCCTTTGTATTCTGTCCGAATTCCAAAACGGTTCCGCTGACGATGTCCACCTGCTTCTTTGAAAAAACCTGCAGCTGAAGCTCACATCTGTTTGGAAATGCAATATCATCGCTGTCCATTCTTGCAATATAATCATATTCTGCTCTTTTCAACCCCTGATTCAATGCAGGTCCCAGCCCTGCATTTTCAGAAAGCGCAACAATCGTAAACTGTATGGAATATTCGTTTTCTCCTTTGTTCTTTAAGAGGGAAATGGCTTCATCCAGCTCTTTCGGCAGGGGACCGTCTTTTACGAGTATAAATTGCTTTGGTAATATCGTCTGCCGGAATATGCTTTCTATGCTTTGTTTTAAAAATTCCGGATTTTCTTTCTCATATACAGACATTAAAACCGCATAATCCATGGCACACTTTCTTCCCTTTCCAGACAGCAACGAAAAATACACCTAACACTGCGTCAGGTGTTCTATTTTTTTTCCTGCTTGCTCTTTCCTGCCGTTTCCTTTCCTTCCCTGACCCCTTCCGTACTTTCAGGCACGAATATAATCTTAATGGTCTGTATGATCAGCCATATATCCAGCCTGATGGAAAAATGCTCTACATAATAAATGTCAAGCTTCAGCTTATCGTAAGGGCTTGTGTTATATTTCCCAAAAATCTGGGCATATCCGGTAAGACCGGCTTTTACCTTTGTCCGATATTCAAATTCCGGAATTTCTTTTGTATATTTCTTAATGATTTCGGGCCTTTCGGGCCTTGGGCCTACAAAAGACATGCTTCCCATGAAAATATTAAACAGTTGGGGAAGCTCGTCTATCCTTGTGGCACGTATTACCTTTCCAACAGCAGTGATCCTGCTGTCCTTCTTGGCTGCCAGCCTTGCCACACCGTCCTTTTCCGCATTCTCCACCATACTTCTAAATTTATAAATGGTAAACTTCTTCTGCCCTATGGTACAGCGGACCTGCTTATAGAAAATCCTGCCACCGTCATTGATCTTTATGGCAATTGCAGTTAAAAGCATAACGGGAGATGTCACTACTAAAAGCACTATCGAAAGAATAATATCCATCAGCCTTTTTACACATCTCTCCTCAAAGGTCATAGGAGCGCTTCTTGTAAGGAGCAGCGGCGAGTCAAAGAAGTGCATCTGCTCCGAGCCGTTTAAAATAATATCCGAAATCTTCGGCATCACATAAATCCGTATGCCCTTGCCGTAAGCATACTTTAAAAATTCATTGCGCATAATCGTAGGCAGGTCCCAGAGCATGACTGTATTGTAATGAGTCATCTTCTCTTTAATTGCCTGGCACAGCTCCGGATTGCTTTTTATCTTTTCCGTATTGATCTTAATGGATTCACAAACCGTAAACTTGTCCTTTCTTGCTTCAAGCTTTGGCAGGAACTCTTTTACAGAATCCTTTCCAAACAGCAAAAGCACCTGATGGGGCGGAAAGGTCTGCTGGTAGCCTTTTGTAATGAGAACTACCCATACAATATTAAACAAATTCTGCACTACCATTGCCTGAAGGAGTCTGATGGGACTTGGAAATCCATAAGCAAGCAGGCACAGCTCCAGATAAAATACAAGATTTGCACATATATTGGACACTAACTGGGAGAAAATCAAGTCTCCTATTTTGAAATAACCAACCTTTAAGCTGCCGTTTCCTTTATTGAAAAGATACAGAACCACCCAATAAATACCCATGACAAAATAATGTCCACGAAAAACAAAAATCTTCCGTATGACGCTTGTATTATTGTAATAACCCTGCCATACAAAAAATATGATAATCGTCTGTACAGTAATGCCCAGGAAGACAGTTGCAAGAGTATATAATCTTTTCCTTGTATCTTCATTTTTCATGTTCATTCCACATCTTTACTAAAGGTTTGGTAATACATGGCTATTCTAGCATACTTTTATTTTACCCGCAACAAAGAAAAAAAAGCGTGAACCATGACTTTTTTCTTTTCGCCTATGACATCTTTTGGCATTTGCTGCTTTCCCTCTTAATAATATAGGAAGAACAGACAGATTTTTTTCAAGGAGGAAACGATATGAGCGAAACACAAACACTGAAAATCAGACATTTGGTACAGGATGTACCAATCGGCACCATTCAGATTTATTCCGGCTCCACCGACAACCACACCGATGAAGGCAGGCTGAACCGGGCAGCGCTGTTGTCTCAGGGTTACTTAATCTGCGATGGCGCCGAAGTATCGGTAAAAGATTATGAGACACTTTATGGCCTTATCAAAAATTACTATGGGAAACCTTCCAATAATTCCCTGTTCCGGCTTCCTGACTTAAGGGGCGTATTTTTACGGGGAACGGACTATCAAAGAGGACTGGACCCCGACAAGAACAACCGCAGCTACGGAGGCTATACCGGTGCCTCGGGAAATCAGGTAGGCAGCATGCAGGGGGACCAGTTAAAAAGCCACAGACATTTTGTGGGCTGTCTCCATAAAAGGAGCTTTATGGGAAGCAATGATAGAGACAAGCCCATCAAAGACTGTGACGGCAGCGATTATTATACGAGGGACACCGGCGGCAGTGAAACAAGGCCGGTGAACTTAAATGTGAACTATATCATAAAGGCCTCCTATGTGGTAACGGAGCAGGAGGTTACCATTTCTCTCGGCTGATCTTTCTGATTCCGGCATATTTTAACGTTCTTTCCGACATTTCGTTTTTTGTATAAAAGGAGATGTCGGAAACATTTATGCCAAATGCCCCTTCTTCTATTTTTTCCATAGTTCCCACTATGACTGCTTCCTTCAGGGAAGACAGCTTTTGAAAGCTTTCTTTTCCCAGCCTGCAGATTCCTGTATCCAGAAACAGTGTTTTTACACTGCCTTGTTCAAATTCCTCTTTTTCAAAGAACCAGTCCTGTTCCTTTTGGATTTCCGCCTTTTCACTGCTTCCCATCACAAGCAGACCGTCTTCATAAAGACATGCTTGTATGATAACTGGAACATTGTTCTGCCACATCATTGTTTTCTTTTCATAATGGATTGCTTTTTTCACTGTACAGGCAGCATAGCTCCTCTTTACTTTTTGTGCAAAAAGCTCATTGCTCATATAAAAGGCGCAATCCTTCCCCACATCCCGGAATGCGGAAAGACCAATCTGACATTCTTCTCCTTCCGTCACGAAGAGTACCTTGCCCAGGCTGTCACAGTTCCGAAAGCTATTGGTCCCCACTTCCCTTACCTGTGCCGGAATTTTAATAAATGCCAGCCTCCTGCAGTAAGCAAATGCTTCCATCCCTATGCTCCTTAACGCATCCGGCAGTTCTATGCTCCGAAAGCCGCAGCTATGAAATGCCAGGGCGCCAATATGGGTAATATTTCCCTTAATAGAGATTTTTTGAATTTCAGCGCTATATGCATACCAGGGCGTAGTAGTCCCATTGTAATCCTTCATGGCGCCGCTTCCTTTGATTTCCAGCAGTCCATCATAATACAGCTTCCATGTAACACTGTCGCTTTCCTGCCCGTCCTCTCCTTTTCCGCATGCCCCTGTTAATGGTGTATGAATTATTACGTTTCCGTCAAATTTTGTTTCCAGCATGGATACGTCGCTGAATTTTACACTGATCTCACATTCTTCTGCCACACCGTAAAAAGCTTCCCTGCCGATTCTGTCCGGCTTTTCCAAATGCTCCATATAAATATCACACAGTCTTGCGCATTTTTGGAATGCTCCCATACCTATTTCTCTTATGCTTTCCGGAAGAACCAGATATTCCAGTCCGCTGCAGCCATAAAATGCCCTTCTTTCTATCTTCATCAGGGAATCCGGCACTAAAAATGCCCTTTCCTTTTGTCCCACTAATGAATTGCAGCCATAAAACGCTTCTGCTCCCACACTTTCTAAGTTTTCCGGCAGCAGGATCTTACTAAGGTTCGTGCAGTTCTTAAATGCAGCCTGTCCGATTCTAAGCAGGGATTCCGGGAGGCTTACCTCCTGCAGATTTGCACATGCTTCAAAAGCCCTGCTTTCCACACAGGTAATTTTCTCCCCTAATGTTACTTTTTGTATTCTGTCCCGAATGGGATTCCATGGATACTGTCCCATATCCCCATCCCGCCTTTTCTCCTTTTCCTCTGCGGTTTTCATAGTCCACCAGCCTTCCTCACAAGGAGATGCTGCTTCAGAGGCCTGTATACAAAGCTCTCTCCGTTCCCTGTAAAAGACATAGGTAAAGGCTTCTTTTGGGTCGCAGTTTCCTTCCATGCAAAATAAAGGACAGGTACAGTTTTCCTCCCTTAATACTTCCATGCTTTTTTTAGAGGTAAAATAAATAACAGCTTTTTTTAATGCAAAAAACGCTTCTTTATAGATTCTGGGACCTTCGGCTTTGTGCAGAAATACAACATCTTCCAGATTTTCACAACCGTAAAATGCCATACTTCCGATTACCTGAATATTTTCCGGTATGATTACCCTTTTTATCTTTTTTTTCCATGCAAAGGCAATATCCGCAACAGCCGTTACTGGAATTCCATCCAGATAATCTGGAATGACTATTTCCTCCTTTTCTTCCTGTATGCCGATTACCGTTGCCTCTCCCAACGTTTCATCAATGATGTAACAAAAGTCCTTCTCTACTTTTCCCGGAAGGTTTTCACAGCTTGATTCCTTTTCCAGACTGCATCCTAAAAAGGCACCCTGCTTTTTTTCACAATGTGGATTGCGAAACAGTACGCTCTTTAATCCCTTACAATCTTTAAAGGTATTTTCCATTAAAACAGAAATGCCTGCCGGCAGCATGATATGCCTTAATTTTACACAACCGGAAAAGGCTTCCGCTTCGATTGTCTTCAGTGCCTTTGGAAGAATCATCCGCTTTAATTCCACGCATTGCTCAAAAGCTCCCTTTTCTATCATCTTCAGATTCTTTGGCAATTGGATTTCCAAAAGCCCGCAGCCCGAAAAAGCCTTTTCCCCTATTTCGGCCAGCACGGCAGGCAGCTCCACCCGTTCTAACATGACACACATGAAAAACAGTTCCTTTTCCAGTCTTTCCATTCCTTCCGGAAGGGCAGCCTGCTTTAAGCTGCTGCAGCCTTTAAATGCTCCCTGTCCGATTTTTCCAATCATGCTGCTGATGTACACCTGCACCAGTGCGCTTTGATTCATAAATGCTTTTTCTTTTATTTCCACTACCGGAAGTCCTGCCAGAAAGCCCGGTACATATAAGATTTCTTCTTCTCCCGTATATTTCACGATACTTATGGTCTGCTCTTCCTTATTGATTTCATATTCGCAGGAAAACTTCCGATCCTGCTCCCCCAAACCTGCCATGACCAGTTTTTTTCTTCCAAGTTCTTCTTTCGAGTTGTCCAAAAAACGGATTTCCCTGCTGCTATGGAAAAACAAGTCCTCCAATAGGCCGCAGTCATCAAAGCAGCCCTGCGCCGCCTTTATGCTTTCCGCCCAGATTGCTGCGGCCTTCAGCCTTCTGCAGCCGCAAAATGCCTTTTTCCCGATTTCAATTTCCTCCGCCTGGATATTCACGGAAACAAGATCCGTGCATTCCCGAAAGCAATCCTTTCCAAGCTGCCGGATTTCTTTTGGAAGCTTCAGATGCTTTAGTGAAGTACAATGATAAAAGGCGCCGGTGCCGATTTTTTTTACCGATACCGGAAAGTGCACGGCTTCTATTTCCTCACAGCCTGCAAAGACCCCTTTATGGACATATTCTTCCTGCTCTTTTACATCCCTTCCGATTTGACAGACCGGATATCCGTCAATGATTTCCGGTATAAAAACAGAACGTTTCTCTGTAACGACCGCATCTTCCTCCATTCCTGCATAATCCGTGATAACTGCATGATTTTCTTCTATGACCACCTGGAACTTTTCCCTTGCTTCCCACTCAGGATCGGCCCCTTTCGTTTTTTTATCCACTGTAATGTACTTAAGCTGTCCGCAGGTAGAAAATTCCTCCATTTGGTAAACTGCAGCCGGAGATAAAAAAGTGATTCCTCTAAGTCCGGCGCACATGGAAAATGCCTCTTTGCCAAGACCCACAATTTTTTTTGGCAGAATAAAATAGCTTAGCTTCTCACAGCCTGCAAATGCTTTTTCCTGAATTTCTTCTATGGAATCCGGCAGAATGACCTCTTCTATTTCCTTATGGTTTTCAAACGCCCCCTTTCCGATTACCGTAACCGGAAGGCCTTCTATGATTTCCGGCACTTCTACCCGGGCATTTGTCCCTACATATTGAAGAATCTTTACCGCATCCTTGTCTTTCATCTGCTCATAAGAATACAAGTTGCTAAAAACACTTGCTTCCAGAGATTTATATGGAATCTTATCTTTCCACCCCTCGCCTGCTTCTGAGAGCAGATGAGACTTTAAAAACATGTTTGCATCCTCTAAGATACCAAATGTCTCCGGCTGGAATTCCGGCAGGAAATCACCTTTTAGAATGACGCTTTCAAGCCTTTTTAAAAATAAGAGATTTGCTTTTCCTATTACAGCAGTATCTGCAGGCAGAATAATCTCTTTTAACTCTTCACACTCCGAAAAAGCATTTTCCCCTATCAGGCTGCAGTCCTTTGGAACTTTTACACAGTTTAATTTTTTACAGCCGCGAAATGCCCCATCCATAATCTGAAGCTTATCCGGAAACAGCATCAGGCTTTTCATATTTTCACATGCGAAAAAGGCATCTTCTCCTATCCTTTCCACCTGGGGGAATATTTTTAAAAACCGTATGGCATCACAGGATGCAAAAGCACATTTGCCAATTTCCTTTATGGTAACAGGCAGTCTGGCATAATCAAATGCCCTGCAGCCGCAAAATGCACTTTCGCCAATGCTCTCAAGGTTCCCTGCACCTTGTATTTTCGTTAACTTTATACAGCTTTCAAAACACTTTTTGGGCAGGCTCTTAAGCCCATCCGGCAAAACCACTTCCTCAAGACTTTTACAGCCCGAAAATGCCCTCTCTCCTATAGCGGTAACATAGGAAGAAAGCGTAAACCGCTGCAGGCTTGTACAACCTGCGAACATTCCCTTTGGAATTGTCATATTTCTTCCCCGGTATACTAAAAATCTTCCTTCTTTTTTGGTTCCCACACATGGATCTGTAAAAACCGAATTTTTATATGCTACCTCTCCGCTTTCCTGGTGCCTGAACACAAATTTGTTTTCTTTCCCATAGGCAGCACTCACTGTCAGATCCTGAAAATCAACGGTGTCATTTTCCTTTGCACATATGCGATAGGCATCTATTTTCTCAAATCCTTTACATTTAGGAATTTCCTTTGTTCCAAATACTTCCGGCAGGCTTACCTCCTTAAGGGCGCTGCAGCCGGAAAATAAATCTTCTCCCAAAACCTCCAGACTGTTTGGAAGGCTTACGGAAACAAGCTTGCTACATTTTGAAAATGCTCCATCTGCCAGTGCTCTTACTGGATATCCTTCTATCCATTCCGGCATAATGACATCACTGTCATTACCTATATATTTTGTAATTTTTACTTTTCCCTGTTCCCTGTCAACCGCATATGTAAATTTATCCTTATATTCCTTTATGGCTTCCGGCTTCTTTATCAGACTGAAGCATTTTTCAAATGCGCCTTCCTCCTTCTGATAATCCTCCTGACCCACCACATATTCCAAATGGGTGCAGCCGGAAAATGCCTGCTTTCCAATTTTTTTCAGTGCTTTTGGAAGCACGATCTGTTCCAGGCTCCTGCATTGATAAAATCCAAAGTCTTCAATTGCTTCTAAAGACTCTGGCAGGCGCACCTTTTTCAAGCGGCTGCAGCCGGAAAAAGCCCCGATTGGAATACTTGTGATTCCATCGGGAATTTCCACATATTCCAAATAGGCACAATTCAAAAAAGCGCCTGCTTCCAGCTTCTTTATATGGGCCGGTATTACCGCCTGTTCCAAAAAGCTGCCGGAAAATTCCCCCAAATCAATTTTTTCTTTTCCCGATAAGTCAGGAAGCAGCTTATAAGCATATTTCTCCCTGCCGCCGTATTGAGGGCCTTCTGACTTCGTTTTTTTTGCTACCATGATAATACTGTCCTTATACTGAGGTAAAAATAAGTTCATAATCTGCTTCCTTTCCCTTATACTTTTGTTTTATTTCTCCTGTTCTTCTTCTGCTGCTTTGGCTGTTTCCGCTTTTTCCTCCTGCTTCTGCGGGATTGCCAGTGCTGCTTCCTTTCGTTTTTCTGCCAATGCCGCAGCATTTTCAATTGCCTTGTCGATATCGCTCAAATCCACAATATCCATACTATCTAAAATCAACTGGCGGTTGCAGCTCCACACAGCAAAGGATAACTCCTTTACTTTAAACAGGCTTCCTTCCTGGGGCTCGAATTCCCCGTCGTCCAGAATTACCGCAATGTTAAATGCATACTCCGTAATATTCTTTTCTTTTTTTGCTTCTTCGGAATGTTTTTTTACGAACAGATATGCCTGCCGCAATACAAGCGTTACCTTGCTGATATCCACAAAGGCCTTTAATGCCTCCTGAATGTCCTCCACCTGAAAAGGTGGTTTTTCACTTTTTGTAATTCCCTGCACAAATTCCGCAATTTGTTTCATCGCTTCATCCAGCCCAAGCCCCGAATCGTCATTTAACTCTCTCGGCATTATAGCATAGCAGGTAGCGCCGTTCATTTTCTGCACAGTTGCCAGCAAATCCTTGCCAATTAACTCTGTTTTCACCATTGCCTGAAAATCTGCCATCTCTTTTTCCTCCTATCATCTTAATCCAGATTTATGTTTTCTTATCCAATTTACTTCCTAAATCAACGGCATCACCTCCTACATAGATTTCCAGCTCTTTTGTTACAGCTTTTTCCTGTTTTCTGGCGCAAAGACTGTATACCATGGAGCGGTTGGTGTATACCGTCTTTGTTCCTGCCAGAGGAAGGGGAATATTGCCCGGATTCAATACAAGGCTCTCCGCCCCTGCTGCCTTCCATTTAAGCCTTACACCTTCACCGGGCATTACGGTACGCTTCTTGGCTTCAAACTGAAGGATTCTTAATTCCTGAGGCTTTTTTAAAATGGGTATTCGATAGCAGAAATCCCTGTTTTCTCCCTTTTTTCTATACCTGATCAGGACACAACTGATTCCCTCTGTCAGAAAATTGATGTTTTCAAAGACGACTTCCACCCTTCCGTCTTCTTTTACAGGCTTTACGATCCAATGCCTTCCCCAAAGGGAATCATCCGCTTCATTGATGTTCCAGTCAGAAAGGGTCTTCCCGGTTATGGCCTGTCCCCATTCCTTTCCTGTAAAATCCGTACTCTTTTCACCCCATGGAAATGTAATGAATATCACGTCCCCCGTTTCCGGTCTTTGGAGCCAGATCCACAAAGTAAGCTTATGATTGATCTTCATGGAATCTGCGTCCAACGCTTCTTCGGACAATTCAAATACCTGTGGATATGCCACACAGTAAAAATCATCCTGCTTATTTTCCAAGGTTGTCATAGCTTCCCACCTCCTGTTGGTCTTTATAGGCATAAACAGCTTCCTTTAATTCTCCCTGTCTGTTTTTTGTCCGAAGGAAAAAGAAATACATGGCATGACCTGAAAAATCCGGTGTCCAGGAAATCATTCCCTCTTCTTCCGTAGAGGTGATCAAATATTCCTTGAAACCATTGATAGGATTTTCTCCAATGGGATATGCCCGTACAAACAGGTGTATTTGGGCTGCTCCCTTTGTACTCCATTCCATTCCAAATAACATATTTTTCACTTCCCCGTCCTGCTTTTTTGCGGCTACTACATATTTCATGATTACCTGTTCCTCATCCGGACAAAGCTCCAGATAACGTACCTTTTTTTCCCCCTGATCCATATAAGAAAAAGCAATCCTTTCCACCGACTCGAAAGAAACCGTGATTTTCTCCTTTTGTTCCTTTCCCGTCTGGATTTCCACAGGTGCACCTTGCGCCGTTAAGTCAACAGTTCCCTTTCTGTCTTGTATCCTATAAGAAACGGACAGCCTGCTTCCCCTGTAATAAACATCCGGCTCTGCCGTCAGGTAATCCTCCATTACCTCCTCATACAGATACACTCTTGTCTTTTTCGTCTCCTTCTCCTGCCCTCTGACTGCATCCAATGTATAAACCATAGTTTCCTCCGGCTCTACCTCCAAAGTGCCACAAGCTGCAACCTTATGGTTTCCCGGGTTGAGCACGCAGCTTTCCGCCCCGCAGGTTTCCCATTTCAATATTGCCTTCTGTCCCTTTCTTATAGTGGCTGCCACCGGAGTAAAACGGAGAATGTCTGGAGGAATCTGTGCTTTTATAATCGGTATGTATTCACAGTTTTCTTCCTGCTTATCGGTTATTTCCAAATAAGTGATTCCTGCTTTTTTTACTGTAATATTGGAAAAGGAAATCCATAAATAGGGCTCATGATATTCCGTTTCCTCCCGGCTTTTTTCCAAATCCCACCAAATACTTTCTCCTTCTTCATCCACCGATTTCAAACAGCTCCATCCGTAACCGGCGCTGCACTCTATAGCCTTTCCTTTGTCAAAGGTTGTAAGGCATTGCTTTTGGCGCCCCAGCGAGAACCGGAGCCGAAGTCCTTTGGGAAGATCCGGCCTGTATACTGCCAGAAGGAACCGCTCCTTTAAGGGTCTGTTTTGTCCTGTTCTTCCATAATCGTCAAAAAATAGTTGTTGTTTGGACAGGAGGTATTTTGTTGGGATTTGTGTTGCTTCCATTACTTGTGTTTCTCCTTTCGTGGGTTTTGTTTTAGGTGGCTTTGATAGTTTGGTTTTTTGCCGTCCGTTGTGCAATATAGACAAAATCACCGCTGGGCACGCTCTCGCTATATGTCGCTCGTAGCGGTACGTAAGGTGCCAAAGTACGGCACCTAAGTACCGACGGCTCCATAATGCCCTGCTTGTGATATTGTCTATATTGCACAACTAGGTTGCTGAAGCCGGAAGTTTTTCAATTGGCTGCTTCTACTTTTTTAACCTCCTGTCAGCTTTAGCCAGCCTTCTGTAAGTCGGATTGGATAAGAAGTTTCAAATGCTGTTTCCGAAGGTTGCTTTTGCAAATCTTCTTCTATATAGCGCTCTTGCCTTACTGATATCCAGGACCAGGTTCTTTCGGGTATTTGCATGAAGGGCACTTGTATTTGTTCCATTCCGGTAAGGACTGGGTATACGGGCATTTCCTGTTTTAGCTTTCCAAGAGATGCTGATACAAGCTCAGAAGGAAGCTGCAGTTTTTTTACGGGAAGTATGCCGGATATGATATGGACGGGAAGTGTTGGGTCCATTAGCAGGGTATATCTGTTTTGTTCCTTTTGATCCAGGCAGCTTAAGGTAATTTCGTTATTCTGTACGATAAAGCCATCTTCCGGGATTCTGTCATAATCGTATGTATAAAATCGGTGGTAGGTTTTTTCACCATGCTTAAAGAAGCCTGCCAGTCCGTCGCCCTGTTTTCTTCCCTGGCCCAGACGAATTGGAAGTCTTATATTCCACGGGCTGCTTCCCTTTTCTCCGGCATTTTCTGCCTCTATCCGCCATGTCTGAGGGCTTGAGAGCTTATGCTTTGTTTCCAGCCTGAACTCCGTCTGCACAAGCGCCAGGGGCCTTCCTATAAAATGGAGCAGATCCTTTTTCCATTCCCCACCGGGCTTGTTCATTCCGCATATTTCGTTGCACAGATAATTCACAAAATCGTAGAGCGCCATGGAATCCTCTTTTACCCTTTCCTTCATTGCCTCATAAAATTCCTGCAGACAGGTAAGAAGCTCTCCTTTTGCCTCTTTTGGAAGTGTATATCTTTTATCCTCCACCTTTTCTTTATCTCCCGGCACATTCATCCAGATCACGTCATAATTTCTTTGTCTGTCCACCGTAGTCATGAAATTTCCCAAAGGTCTTCCCTCTTCATTCAGCACCATCAGGCTGCCGTCCATATAATTAGGCACGAACCAGCCTATGATGGGAGACGTGCAAAGGGCTTCATTGGTTTCCATTTCTTTGTCCCTGACGCTTAAAAGGCTGGCGCCGATTTTAACCGGCTGCATGATTCTGGGAGGAAAGATAATCCGTTTATCATCTCTTTTTTCTTCCCTGAGATTTTCCGAACACGCCATGGCTCTTGCCTGCAGCTCATAATTCGATTCATTGCAAATGCTCTTTACCCTTCCAAACGTATCCACGAGCCTTAGCTGGGTGATTACGCCATAGCCTGCCCGGATAGGGGAAAAGATTCCTTCCATATAGGGATTTGCAAAAACATGATTCTCTATATTTTCAAAGCACCTCTCCTTCTGCTTAACGGAAAATCCGGAAAATACCTGTTCCATGTCCGCATCCTGCTGCCACAGGCATTCAATGGGAAGCTGCAGGGCAATGCGCTCCATCAAGAAATATTCATGAAAACCATTCAGCCTTTGGGACATCATATCAATTTCCATGCTTTTTTCCTTTAGCTTAAGCAGCTCCTCTCCTACGGGAAGCTTCCGTTCCTCAAGCTGCTCCACATATTTCTGTATCACTTCTCCCAGCGTATCCATAAAATGAGGAGTGATCAGCATTCTTCCTCTGCAGCCTGCGGATTTTCTATAATATCCGATGTTACCCTTTAACTGATAATCCAAATCCTCAAGCTTCCATTTCTTCAGCCCGGTCGTATTTTCATCCATAGTGTCCGAATCGGGAGTGTAATCAATGCCCCATTCCATGTACAGCGGATTCCAGGGCGGCACATAATATTGAAAAGCTGCCTTGCTTGGAAAGATTCCCTGAAAATTCAGCTCCCCCGCCCACTTTTGTACGTTTTCCTGAAAAAGCAGCGCCTGATAGGGTCCCTGCTGCATCTGTCTGACCGCTTCCCTTACTTCTTCAAACATGGAATCCATAACGGGCATTCCATGCCTTTTCAATATGTAAGCGGCCAACACGCCTGCCCAGTCCGTGGATAAAAGCATCGTTTCCTGTATCAGCTTTTTGATAATGGATGGAAGCCTGTTTCCCTGTACAATGTAACGGGAAAGAAATTCAAGGGAAATCGTTTCCTGTATATGATACTTGTCTATATTTACTCTAAACTGCCTGATCATCTGGCCGGGCAGCCTGCAAAGCTGCTTTCCATCCTGGGTAAGCCCCATATCCCTGCTTTTGTTATAGGTGTTTTCCATGCCTGCTCCCGCAAATAAAAGCACTGGCTCTCCTGGCATGAAGTAGCGGTCCTCCGGACAGCTCATAAGCTCATATTTATCCCGTACGTTACCTATTTGTTTTTCCTTTTCGTACAGGGGCATTTCCAATATAGCCCTTTTCAAATCTGCCAGCTTCTTTTTCAGTACCTTTCTTTCTTTTAACAGTCCCTGTATTCTCTCCGCCCCTGTCTTCATTTCCTTAAGCCAGCCTTTTTCTTTTTTCCGATCCGCCGTGTATTTGTACCAGGAAAAGTACAGACTCTTTTCTTTTTCCAAAAGCTCCGCTTCCAGCTCATATCCAAACCGCTGGCTTTTGTTCAGTTCATCCATCTTACAAGCCAGTTCCCAGCTTAAATCCCATGTTTCCTTTTCCTCTTTTTTCTGGGGCCTTCTCTTTAATATCCATTTGTCTTCTGAATAAAGAGCATCAAAAGTATTTTCATGGAGCTTTTCCTCGGACTCTAAAATACCGTCCTGTTCCAGCCATTTTTCCATCTGACTACCGAAAAAGATACCGGCAAGTCTTTCCCCTGTGCCTTCCTCATCCTCTGCATCCGCAAGCAATGCCGCAAAAGCCTCCTGGGAGGAATGCCCTATGGCTACCTTTGGAGCTTTGGAAGGAATCCCGGTGTCATATTCCCTGTTTTTTCCATTCCAATACATACCGCAAATAGTTCCGTGGCATAAGGTTCCCTGACAGAATTCCGTTTCTTCTGTTTGATTATTTTCCAAAATGCCCTCTTCCTTCGTGTCCCTGGCAATCTTCCAGTAAAGCTCCTTTAACTTCTTTTCAAATTCCTCTTCCGAATTGATCCCATATAAAGGGTCTTTCGACGGGGTACTGTACCACCCGCAGATTTGATAGGTAATCTGCCCTTCATCCACATCCTCAAGAGCATCATAAAATCCAAATACATTTCTGCAGCCCTGATAATAGGCGCCAAACGTTGGCTCCCCATATCCCACCGCAGTCAGCTCTTCCAAATATTCTTCTGCCTCATCCATGCTTCCAAGCTCCCCGCTCCTGCCCAAATAGGCATAATCCAGAGAATCCTGCTTTCTGATTGGAAAGGTGCTGCTGCCTCTGTTTTCTTTTGATACTTTTTTAAGCAGTGCATTGCTTTCTACCAGAAAGCTTTTGGAGCTTGCAAATATTTCTATCTGATTTTCCTCTCTGGTGACGATTCTTGTGACCAGCCATCTGTCAGGCACTTGGGGATAGGATACTTCTCCGGCTTCCGAATTTCTGATTCCATGGGTAAAGCTGTCTGGAAGTATCCAGTGGAGGTGAATGCCAGGTTCTAAAGGCTTTCCGCCAGACAAAGGTGCAGCCTGCATCTGATCTCCCAGAGTAGTCTGCTCAAGCATTTGAAAATTTACGGCAGCGTCGCCATAGGAAAGCTCTTCTCCTTCCTTTCCAACAATAAGTCCCTCTATTTTCATAGGCACTAACAGCATTTGCTCATTTGGCAGCTCCAGACACTTCATCCAAAATCACCTCCTTTGTATTTTTGGTATAAACAGCCGTATATGCATTTTGAATCAGCTCCAATGCCAGTTCTGCAGAGGTGATTTTATCTGCTGCCAGCACGTTTTTTATATTTTTCGCAATTTCCCCCACTGGAATCCTCCTGTTTTCATCCGGTTTTATTTCTACCTTTTTATCAGGGCGGCGCTGTCCAGTCCGGATATCCCTTAAGCAGGAGCTGTTTATTCCAAGATGGAGGGATTCCTTAGGCTGGGCAATTTTTACTTTATGGAGCCTGCCCCCGAAGATTCCAAGCATGACCATATGGGAAAGGTGCTCAAGCCTTACAAGAACCAGTTCATTTCCCTTCTCGTCTTCTCCTGTGATTTCCAGTCCGTTATAGTCGCTGACCATTTGGGAATGCAGCAGGAAGCCGGAATAGATGCTGCCTGTTTTCTGTCTCTCATCTTCATAAATGCGGTCTGGAACCAGTTCCCGTCTTACCTGGGCATTATGTTCCATTGCACACCTGTATGCTACCTGAATCATTGCTTCATCATGGGAAACATCATAACGTGTATTCCTGCCAATGCTGCATGCACCATCCAAAAAAGACTGGATCCAGTACGGGTCCAATTCAAAAAATTTCAAGGTTTCCCTGGGAAGCTGATTTTCTTCCGGAACCAGATAAATAAAGGGAACTTCATACAACAGGCTGTATTTGGACAATAAATCCACAAAGGTACTTTCCGCCTTTTTAAATTCCTCCTCTGAAATAGAGGATTCGAATCTTGTCCTGTTTTCTTCCCACTTACCATTTACTAAACTGTTCAAGTGACTTCTCCCCTTTTGATCTGTTGAAGTAATGTATGTTTTTTCTGACTGTTTTCTTTTCTTCCCAGTTGTCTTTCCAGTTCCCTGTCTTTTTCACTGCCCGTTTCTTCTGCCACATTGGAAAACAGCTGAAGACAGCTTTCGGAAATGCTTCCATAAATTTCATTGGGCTTCATGGCAGCTTCCTGCTCCTTTTTATCCTGCAGAATGTCCCGTACCATCTGCATGCTCTTTTCATAGGAATCCTTTTCATAATTTTTCCTGCGTATATCGTATAAAGCACTTAAAAGCTCCTGATTTCTCAAGGCTAACAGCCTGCCTAACTGCCATGCTGCCCCATAAGTGGTATCTAACATATACAGGCTGCTGATATATCCAAGAGCTGCATCCGGCTGGTTCAGGCACTTATAGTCCTCATAAACGTTCTGCTTTTTTCCTTCCTGATTGATCACATGAAATTCCGGAATATAGGGCAGAAGCGGAGACTTGTACCAGGAAACGGTTTTCATTCCTTCCCTTGTTTCATGGTTCAGAGGACGATAACCAAGCTGCAGCATACTTTGCAGAAGCTGTTTCTGTTCTTTTTCCTGTCCTTTGTCCTCTTTTCTATGCTCCAAAGACCCTTTCAGTTCCTGCTGTTTCATCTGCCCAAAATATCCTGCTTCCATTGTTTCTGAAAGCTTCCGAAAGCCCATATCATTTTTGTTATAGGAAACAAATTTCCAGTCCGTAAGGGAAATGACCCGGACCTTTTCATAGTTTTTGAATGTTTCCCTGTCTGAAAGGAAAAAATCCCTATAGCCTTCCAAGGATATGAAATGCACATTGGTAAGGAGCTTTTCTCCTGACTTTCTGCAAAGCCTGTTTCCAATTACACTTGCAAACTTTCCCTCTGTTATGTATAAATGGCTTGCCTTATCTTCCACATCCACCTGTCTGATATGGGCAAGGAGAGGCAGTTCCTCCTTTTTTGGCATCACTGCTTCAAACAGCTTTCCGGGAATATCCAAAACCGTACAGGTGTCCGTTTTCTTTTCTCCGTTCCTGCAGGAAATGTCCGGCACGAAATGCTTTTCCCTACAGTCCGCTTTTTTTATAAATGCATCCTCAATGGTCATATTTTTCATTTCCACTCCGTCAAATTCATCGAAGAGAAATAAGATCCCCCATGGACAGCCTTCCTCCACACATGCTCTTTCCCATGGAAGGGAATCATTCATAAAGGTAATCTGAGGAATATGGGTATCAAATTCTCCTTCCGCAAAAGGCGGCGGATAAGTGGAATGTATCAGTCCGGGACTGATCCGGAACCTGTCACAGCCTATGGTAAAATCCAGTCTGCTTTCGTTATGGTCAAAGGCAATGTTCTGGTTCTTTTTTTCATCCTTTATGGTAATCTGCTGATTCCAGGCCAGCCGATAATCTCCTTCCCGGAAAGTGGGGCAGTATTTATCTCCGTATCTGACTCTTTTATTTATTTCCTCTT
The DNA here is from genome assembly GCA_947177925.1 of uncultured Lachnospiraceae bacterium. Classification (GTDB taxonomy): domain Bacteria; phylum Bacillota; class Clostridia; order Lachnospirales; family Lachnospiraceae; genus RGIG3040. Next base: position 1,022 of record CAMWWJ010000016.1, on the reverse strand, counting down.
CCATACCATGTTCCTTTCTTTCCTAATTCTGTATATGAACAGATCTCTTTACCGGCTGCACCATGAAATGGTTTCCCGGCTCCAGATACAGATTCGCGTCTGTCAATTCCCCACTGTCCCATATATCCATTTGCAGTTCTTTTAAATATTGAAATGTTCTTTTCCTGCTTTCCTCTATCAGCTTCCTATTATTTTCTTCCGTTCTCCGACTTTTCATTTTCTTCATGATTTGTGACAGGTTTAACCGGAAATCATCCTCTACAACATAATTTCGAAAGCAGGGCACACATTGCTTTGAAAGATCAAGCTCGTCATTTTTTAGAAGCTCTTTTAATTCATAAAAGGGAGTAAATCTGATTCCTGTCCCCTGATCCTGTAACGCCCCTGCCCGCAGCTTTAATCCGGTCACCCCATTCTCTACGAATTTTACCTCTAACGGTGAACACTCTTTTGTTCCCCACATGGCATAGGGAAGGTTTTCTTTTGTGACCTCCGCCTCCATAAGCCTGGAGATTTCCCGAATTTCCTTGTAGTATTCTTCTCCTCCCGCCCCGGTTTCCTTGCGATATAAGAGAATGGTATTGACTGTATAAAGTCTTTTCCCCTCGCCCATGGGCAATACTCCAATAGGAGTGCCAGGCAGGGAAAGCTCTTTTGGCCGGGCTTCATTTTCTTTTCCGGGACTTCCTAAAATAATGGTGGTCAGCGGAAGTCTGGACTCAAACCGGAAGGCTGCTTTTTTTATGTTTACCAGCGATATTACTTCATTTCCGTTTTTGTATTCCCCCTGCAGACCGTCTGCTACCTGAAGCTTCAGTGGATCGTTTAAAAACTTATTTTTAAATTCCGTATAGGATAAGGGCGCCGGCTTAGGCGACTTATTTCCAAACTGAATGGTAAAGGAAATAATATGCCAGGAAATATAAACGCTTCCTGCAAATTCCGGTCCAAACAGATGAAGCCTTGCCCCTAATTCCACCTTTAACCTTACCCTTGCGAATAAAATCTTTAATGTATAGGAC
>CAMWWJ010000015.1 GCA_947177925.1 uncultured Lachnospiraceae bacterium | reverse complement strand
AAGTCCCCGATACAAGATCGGGGAAAAGTAAAGTCGCCGGCACTTACGCACCGTATTTTGGTGCGTTAGTACCGCTGCGTCTTTGCAGAGCGAAAGCGTGCCCATAAGACCATCCTATGCTCTGCCAGCTCCCACGTCCGCCTATCCAACCCCTTTCCCCCAACAAAAACAGGCTAATCTGTCATAGAAAACATAATCTTTTGATAAAAACATATTATTATACAATCATTTATGCTATACTTGTTTCTATCATTTTTGCAGCCATTCACATTTTAGCAATTGCATGGAGGAAAGATAACTGTGAAAAAAGTCAGGATAACGGTTTTAAAAACCACCTTAAACGAAGAGTTGGCATTAGAATATGGTGTAGACGGACTAACAGCCTGTCCAATGCTGCAGGAAGGTCAGGTGTTCTATGCAGACTATGCCAAGCCGGAAGGGTTATGTGATGAAGCCTGGAAAGCGATTTATCAGTATGTATTTGCTTTGGCTCATGGTGCGGATAAAGATGTGTTCTATTATGGGGACTGGATAAAAGAACCTGGTGTGGCAATCTGCTGTTGTAATGATGGATTGCGCCCGGTCATTTTTAAGCTTGAGGCTACAGAAGAGGACTCCCGCATAGATTATACGCCGGTGCGCTAAGAAGATATTCGGCTTTTTGCTCAGGTCAGTGCAAAGGAATTTTATGAAAAATGCGGATACAAGGTTGTAGGAGAAATTTTTACCGGGAGGAAAAGAAAATGCCAAACCCCACCAACTGCGAATATTGCAGCAATTACATATATGATGAAGAATATGATTACTACACCTGTGAGGTAAATCTGGATGAAGACGAAATGGAAAAATTCATCCGCTGCTCCTTTGACAATTGCCCTTACTTTCGCATGGATGATGAATACAGGATAGTCCGAAAGCAGATGTAAAAGAAGTAAAAAAACGGAATCTCCAAAGCCAAAAGGAAATAATAAAAAATATCATAACAGTATAAACAAGAACAAGCCTCCCATAAACAAAAAACACAAAAAAAAGCACCATCCCCAAGGCTCACAGGTCCTTAAAAATGGTACTTATAAACTGCGCGATCAGGGGCTCGAACCCTGGACACCCTGATTAAGAGTCAGGTGCTCTACCAACTGAGCTAATCGCGCTAACATCAAACGCAAGAATTATTATAGTACACATGTCCACAAAAAGCAACCCTTTTTTTAAAGAAATTTTAAAAAATTTTTAAAAAGATAAAAATCAATTGAAAATCAATAAAAATCAGTTAAAATGTAAAAAGCAGAATTGCTATATGACAAAAAATAATAAAAATCCCAAAAACAGGAGGCCCCATGATTTTTGAAACCCATGCCCATTACGACGATGAAGCATTTGATCCAGACAGAGAAGCCCTGCTAAATAGTCTGAAGGAAAACGGAATAGAATACGTAATCAACGTAGGAGCCAGCCTGCAGTCCACAAAAAACACAATAAGCCTTATGGAAAAATACCCTTTCATTTACGGAGCATTAGGAGTTCATCCAAGTGAGACGGCAGAATTGAATGAAGAAAACTTTCTTTGGCTGAAGGAACAATTTTCCCTGAAAAAAGCGGTAGCCGTGGGAGAAATCGGACTGGATTATTATTGGGACGAGCCGGACAGGCAAATTCAGCAAAAATGGTTCAGAAGACAGCTTGGGCTGGCAAAAGAGGTAAAGCTTCCCGTAGTCATCCATTCCAGAGAAGCGGCAAAGGATACGCTGGATATTATGAAAGAAGAAAGAGCAGAAGAAATCGGCGGGGAAATTCATTGTTTTTCCTATACGAAGGAAATGGCAAGAGAATTTCTGAATATGGATTTTTATTTTGGAATCGGAGGAGTGGTTACCTTTCAAAATGCCAAAAAGTTAAAAGAAGCAGTGGAATACATTCCTTTAGATAAAATACTGTTAGAAACCGACTGCCCATACCTGGCGCCGGTGCCTTTTCGGGGAAAGCGCAATTCCAGCCTGAATATTCCTTATGTGGCAGAGGAAATCGCCCGGATAAAAGGAGTCAGTAAGGAACAAGTAATCGAAATGACCAATGAGAATGCCCGGAAGTTATTTTCCATCTGTTAGCGAGAACATACTTAAATAAACTGTGAAATATTCAGACAATAAAGGAGATATCATGCCCACACTTGGAAACCCAACAAATACCATTGCGGTTTTGCAAAAATATAATTTTAATTTTCAAAAAAAATATGGACAGAATTTTTTGATTGATACCCATATTTTAGAAAAAATCATAAAAGAATCGGCCATTACAAAAGACGACCTTGTTTTGGAAATAGGACCGGGAATCGGCACCATGACTCAGTATCTGGCTGAAAATGCCAGAGAAGTAGTGGCGGTGGAAATTGATAAAAACTTAATTCCCATTCTAAGGGATACCTTGTCTGCATATGATAATGTGACAGTTTTAAATGAAGATATCTTAAAGGTGAATATTTCCAAAATAGCAGAGGAAAAAAATCAGGGAAAGCCCATTAAAGTAGTCGCCAACCTGCCTTACTACATTACCACGCCGATTATTATGGGGCTTTTTGAAAGTCATGTGCCCTTAGACAGCATTACAATCATGGTACAGAAGGAAGTGGCGGACAGAATGCAGGTAGGTCCCGGTACAAAGGATTACGGTGCCCTTTCCCTGGCTGTCCAGTATTATGCAAAGCCGGAAATTGTGGCAAATGTACCTCCAAACTGCTTTATGCCAAAACCGAAAGTGGGCAGCGCAGTCATTAAACTGTCCAGATATGAAAATCCGCCTGTTTCCGTAAAAAAGGAAGCTTTCCTATTTGCACTGATCAGGGCATCCTTTAATCAAAGGCGGAAGACGCTTGTAAACGGACTGGCAAACGCAGGTCTGGGCATTACAAAGGAACAGATTACAGAAGCACTGGAAAAAATGAACCTTTCTCCCTCCGTCCGGGGGGAAGCTCTGACTCTTGAACAGTTCGCCGAATTGAGCAATATTTTGTATTTATAAGTTCACAAAAAGTTCAGAAAAAAACGCATGAATAAGTCACATTTTATGCGTTATTTTTTTGACATTGCCATACTCCTATGATAAACTAAAGGGTATGAAAACAGGGAATTTTGTGTAAAATTCTGACTACGAGGTGAAGGAACTTGGATAAGTATGAATATCGTATCCGGGCGGAGGAAATTAATGCCCTGATTGATAAAAAGAAATTTGTAGAAGCTGTAAAAATTGCAGATACTATTGATTGGCGCAGAGTAAAAAGCGTCATGATGCTTTGCAAGATCAGTGAGCTTTATAAAATCAATCGCCGTTATGAAGACAGCAAAGAAATCCTATTGATGGCATATGAAAGAAATCCCGGTTCCAGAAAAATAATATACTCATTATGTGAATTATCCATTAAGCTGGAAGAAACCGTTCAGGCAGTAGAATATTATAAAGAGTTTGTTCAGATTGCTCCAAGGGATACAGGAAAATTTATTTTGCAGTACCGTCTGTACGAGGCTCAGGACGTAAGCTTAGAAGAGCGGATTGCAGTACTGGAGGAATACAAAAAAAGAGATTATAGAGAGAAATGGGCATATGAGCTTGCCTATTTATATCATAGAATCGGACTGGCAACCAGATGCGTGGAAGAATGCGACGAGCTGATTTTATGGTTCGGTGAAGGAAAATATGTGATTAAGGCAATGGAGCTGAAAATGCTGCACTGCCCTTTGACTGCAAGCCAGCAGGAAAAATATGACAGACGATTCCAGACACAGGAGCCTGTTTCTGAAGAAAGGGAAGAGCCCGAAACAGAGCAGAAGACGGAAGACAGCGCTCTTCCTATTGAGATTAAGGCAGTGGAGCCTTCCAATGCTCCAACTACCAAAATTCCTTCAAAAAGCTTAGATGAGCATTTAAAGGAAGAGATAGAGGAAACAAAGGTCGGGGAGCCGGAGGTTGATACGCATAACCAGCCGGTAGAGGAAGAACCGGAAGCAGTACAGGAAGAGGCCCCAGAGGAAGAACAGGCAAAAGAGTCCGATGAAGTCCCCATAACCCAGCCGGATGATGATTTGGACATTAAAGTGAAGACCATTGATGTTGATAATGAATACAGCACCATGAATCTTCAACAGGAATTGGCCAAAAGCCTTGCAAAATTTATGGCGGAAGAGGACATGGTTGCCAGTGATGCCACTATGGCAATGCCTTTTGCCACTCTGGCAGAAGCAGCTACAAGCGATACCATTATGGGCGCCATTACGGACGACTCCATTAAAAATGCCATTATCGCCCCACTTCTTCAGGATACTGCCGAGCTGACCCCTATCACGGAAGAAGACCTCCTTGCCTCCATGGAGGAGAATAAAGAAAGCCAGCCCCCGGAAGAAACAGAAAAAATAGAAAAGAAGCCTTCTAAGGAAGATATCTTAACAGCTGAGATAATTCAGATTCCCACTTCGGTTCAAAAGACCCGGCTTCCGGTTCCAGCAGAACAGATGGCGGAAGAAAAGCCGGACGAAATAACAGAGCAATTTGTCAAAGCTTTGGAAGAAGAAGCTGTGGCAATAATGCCTGTAGGCCAGGAGAAACCGGTAGAAGAATTAATTCATTCCAGTTTTGCACAGCCGGAACAGTTAGTCGAGGAGTTGGTTCAGAGTGTTCCCGCAGAGCCGGAACAGCCGGCAGAAGAGCTAGTGCAGAACATTCCGCAAGAGCCGGAACAGCCGATAGAAGAAATCGTCCAGAGTATTCCAAAAGAGCCGGCACCGCTGGTAGAGGCACCAGTGCAGCCGGTTTCCAAAGAACCGGAAAGAATGCAAGAGCCTCCGGTAACAGAATCCCGGTCAGAATATTCGGAACCGGAAGAAAACTCGGATGACGGACAGATTACCGGACAGCTTAGCTTAGAAGATATTATGGCAGAATGGGAAGAAACCAAAAGGGCCAGTGAAGAGCGCCGTATGCAGGAAATGCGGGAAAGAGTCATTCAGCAGACAGGTCCCATGTTCAGCAATTTTGATGCCATGGCAAGAGCCAGCGTCCAGGCAGACCTGGATTTGATCAGTCCGGCAGAGGATGTATTTAAGCATGATAATCCGGACGAAGAAGCAAAACAACAGGAAAAGCCTGTAGAAGAGCCTGTTGAAAAAACAGTAACAGAAGAAATAAAGGAAGAAGCCTCAGAAAAACCGGAGCAGACCGCTTCCGTAACCTTTGATACAGCAGAAATCTATGGTCTGGAGGAAAAGCTTTTAGATGCATTGAACAGCCCGGAAATCAAGGAGCAACCTGCTCCTGTGGAACCTATTGCCATTGACAGCTCTTTCTTTGAGGATACAAAGGAAGAATCAGCAGAACCGGAGCTTGCAGCCGCAGAAATAAAGAGTGAGCCTGTACAGGAGCTTATGCCGGCAGCAGAAATTCCGTTAAAAGTTCCGGTGCCGGAACCAGTTTCAGTGCCGATAGAAGTTTCGCCGGAAGTTCCCGTACAGGAGACGAGGGCGGTAGAGGAAATTTTGCAGGAGGCTCCTGCACAGGAATCTGTAACGGCAGCAGCAAATGAACCTCTGCTTGAGACTCCTTCAGAAGCTTTGATACAAGAGCCTATAGCGAAGGCATCGGAGGCTCCTGCACAAGAGCCTATAGCAGTAGCACCGGCAGCAATAGAAGCTCCAATAGAAATTCCGATACCAGATGTTTCCATTGGAAAACCGGTTGATTTGCAGAGTACAGATTTTCTTCAAACATTTGTGCCAAAGGATGATGCCCCTATGCGTTCTCTGACAAAGGAGGAAAAAAGTCGTTTTGCTTCCTTTGCTCCTAATAAGGAGGAACAGGGTAAAATAGCGAAAGCCCTGGATGTTATGAAGCTTTCGGCCGCAACGGGAAATATGCTGATTACCGGAGAGCATGGAACAGGTACCCTTCAGGCAGCCCAGAATGTGGTCGTTCAGCTAAAAGAAAAGTACCCTGAGTTTTCTGGAAAGATGGCTAAGATTACCGGAGAGCTGTTAGCAGAAAAAAATATCGGGGCCACATTGGAAAATCTGGAAAACAGCGCACTTCTCATTGAACGGGCGGGAGACCTGCCTGCAGATGCACTTGGGAATCTGTTATTCCATTTAGACAGACTGAAGGAGCATAAAGTCTTTGTCATTATGGAAGATACAAAAAAGGAAATAGAAAGACTGACCTTGCTTTATCCGGATATTGCTGCTAAATTCAATGCAAGAATCGATATTCAGTCACTGGATAATGACGGGCTTGTAAATTATGCAAGAGAGTATGCAAAAGAACAGGAATATGCTATTGATGATCTGGGCATATTGGCTTTGTATACAAAGATTTCTGATATGCAGACAATTGAACATGCCGTAACTGTAGAAGAGGTAAAGGAAATGGTGGATAAGGCAATTGTCCATGCGGAAAAAAAGAGTGTATCCCACTTTATGGATATTATTCTTGCAAAGAGATATGATGGGGATGATATGATTATACTTAGGGAGAAGGATTTTCTAAATTAAAAGAATAAGAGAGGGAAATAATATGGTACAAAACAAAAGGAAAGAAAATGATGTTTTTGTTTCTGAGTATGACGAGTATTTATTTACACAGGGGAATCACTATGAAATCTATGAAAAACTAGGTGCGCACAAAGCAGTAGTAGACGGAGCGGAAGGAGTGTATTTTGCAGTCTGGGCGCCTAACGCCATGTATGTAAACGTGACAGGTTCCTTTAATAATTGGGATATTTACAAGCACAATATGAATAGGCTGCAGATCAGCGGTATTTTTGAATTGTTCATTCCCGGAGTGCAGGAAAACGACTTATACAAATATGTCATAACCACGAAGGATAATCGTAAGATTTATAAAGCAGACCCGTTTGCAAATTATTCCGAATTAAGACCGGGCAATGCTTCAAAAGTAACAGATATTACCGGATTTAAGTGGACAGACAACAGCTGGCAGAGTGAAAAGGCAGAAAAGGATTGGAACAAAGAACCGGTTGCCATTTATGAGTGCCACATTGGTTCCTGGATGAAACATCCTGCCTCAAGAGAAGAAGATTCCTTCTACAATTACAGACTGTTTGCAGACCGTATTGTAGAATATCTAAAAGAAATGAAATATACTCATGTGGAGCTAATGGGTATTGCGGAATATCCCTTTGACGGTTCCTGGGGTTATCAGGTAACAGGTTATTATGCGCCTACCTCCAGATATGGTTCACCAAAGGATTTCATGTATCTTGTAAATACGCTGCATAAGAATAAGATAGGCGTCATCTTAGACTGGGTACCTGCTCATTTCCCCAGAGATGAATTTGGGCTCAGTGAATTTGACGGCACCTGCCTTTATGAACATCCGGACAAACGGAAAGGGGAGCACCCTGACTGGGGAACCAAGATATTTAATTACGAAAAGACAGAAGTGGTAAATTTCCTGATAGCCAATGCTCTTTATTGGGTAAAAGAATATCATATTGACGGATTGCGGGTAGATGCGGTTGCATCTATGCTCTATCTGGATTATGGGAAAAATGACGGACAATGGGTTGCAAATAAGTATGGTGACAACAAAAACCTTGAAGCGATTGAATTTTTCCGTCATTTAAATTCCATTATTCCGAAGAGATTTCCGGGAACCATGGTAATTGCGGAAGAATCCACCGCATGGCCTAAAGTGACAAAGCCGGCAGAGGAAGACGGCCTTGGCTTTACCTTCAAATGGAATATGGGATGGATGCATGATTTTTGTGATTATATGAAGCTGGATCCCATTTTCAGGAAAAACAATCATTATAAGATGACATTTGCCATGAGCTATAACAGTTCGGAAAACTATATATTATCTCTTTCCCATGATGAAGTGGTGCATTTAAAATGCTCCATGCTAAATAAGATGCCGGGCTTTATGGTAGATAAATATGCCAATTTACGGGTAGGTTTTACTTACATGTTCACCCATTCCGGCAAAAAGCTCCTTTTTATGGGACAGGATTTTGCGCAGGAATGCGAATGGAGTGAAGCAAGGGAACTGGAATGGCACTGTCTGGAAGACCCGCTTCATGCCGGAATGAAAAACTATATGAGAAGGCTTCTTGAGATATATCGCCAATATCCGTGCATGTATGAAATCGATAACGACTGGGCGGGCTTTGAATGGATAGAAGCAGATGACCTGGATAACAGCACCTACAGCTATTTCAGAAAGGCTTCCAATGGAAAGAATAACGTATTAGTGGTATTGAATATGACACCGATGGAAAGAAAAGATTTTAAAGTGGGAGTTCCCAAAAAGAAAAAATACAAGCTGCTCCTAAATAGCGATGCAAAAGAATTTGGCGGAAATGGAGCAGTGATTCCGAAAGAAATTGCTGCCCAAAAAGTAGAATCTAATGGAAGGGATTATTCGATTACCTTTGACCTGCCTCCTTATGGTGCCATTTTGTTTACCTTTTAAGGTTATATTATAGTTTGGAAAAAAGCAAAGCCGGAAACCTGTTTTTGGTTTCCGGCTCATTATTGATATCTTTGCTACTTCATCATTAGTTCTTGCGCCAGTTCATGATTGCTTTTTTCCGGACTGCTTTCCAGCAACGCTATCATACGTTCTATATCATCTTCTGGCTTATCTAGCAGCTTTGATATATCAAAAGCTCCTAACCCCTTTTCAGACATCTTGCGGATAATCCTGAGTATTTCCTCTAACTGCCCTTCCATTCTACCTTCATTTCTGCCCAATATCCTGCCTTCACTTCTCCCATCCGCTATCAATGCGGTCAACGCCTGACACATATTCACTTTCCCTCCTTCTTCATGAAACCTTTCCACCTCAAGCAGCTCTTTTGCTCCGGTAAAGACTGCAGCTGCCTCGTAGGCATCTTCTTCCATTTCCCTGTAAGCCGGGTCATGTTCTACCAGCTCCCTTAATTTCTCCTTATCATTGGAATAGCGGATAAAATCGAACACTTGCTTCAAGTCAGTCTGGAACACTTCCGTATGGGGCAGCTTACGGATTTCAAGTAGCTGAATCCGGTAATCGTTTACCACGGCCTGCAGTTCCTCCGGTATGTCCCTAAAATCCAAAATACCGTGAAGCCCCCTGCTCCCGTCCCAGTTTTCCCCATAGAAGAGCACCAGCGTCATGCAGGGCTTTAGCCGGCTGTCCGTGGTAAAGCCGGATAGAAATTCCGCCCTGCTGATTCCTTTCGTCCTTCTGACTGTTTTTCGGTATCTTGCTGCCTGATGCTCATACTCTCCGGCATCATAGGACATGACCCGTAGCGGCATGAGATAATCCACTTCTGTCTGGCTTTCCACCCCAATGACTGCGAAATTCACTCCAAAAGCAGTTTTTCGAATCAAGTCCCGGTATTTCTGGCGTCCTTTCCTGTTTTTTCTAATGAAGCCGGGCAGCCTCCAGTCCCCGGTCTGAGTATCCAGCTCCGTCAAATGCCCGGCTGATACCACCTGTCTGCCGGCAAATAAAAAGCCATTGATCAGATCCGCATACCGCTCATTATCCGACAGGTAACGTTTTTGTAAGAAATCTTTTTCCATATTCTTTTCCTTCCCGCAGGAATCCCCACTCCGGAAAACCCCTGCTCTTATTAATAATTTGTGGATGAAAGCATAGATTTTCTGAAATGGTTTAGAATCATAGAATGTCATGTTCGAAATTTAGATATATGCTTTGAGGATATGGTAGCATATGTTTCATCGATTTGCAAGGATAAAATTGACGGAATAGAGTTATAGAAAAACTCCCCAAAAGATTTTATAGAGCGTTGCAATAAAAAGGAAACAGTAAAAATAAAGATTAAATAGTCTATATTTTACACAGGAATTAAACACTGCAGGTTAAGAATAACGTATAATCTGCCGAAATAAAAGGTGAATGTGCTATCATTCATCTTTTATTTTGTCATAAGACAGCAGGAAATAAAAACAGAAAGGCAAATGCTCTACATGGAGAATTGATATGAAGGTAAATTTTGAAGGAATGAATCAAAATCAAAATGTAGACAACAGTAAAATTACATATAGCGCTCCCTATACCCCAAGGATGCGGGCTCAAAAGGGATTTCATTTAGACATTTCTGGTACTGTTATGGATAACAAGGCTTATGGAGGTCATGGAAAGACCGCAGAAGATGTTATGAACGAAGCTGCGAATTTGGATATTGTCAACAAACGCAACTACATGGCCATAATGTCTAATTCTATGTCCGGAGAGGATTTCTCCCATCTGATGAAGGAGGGTTTCCAGCCGGGAAGCGTAGACGTGGAAACGATTGTTACTGTTGTAGACCAGATAAAAGCAAAGCTTGCGGAAGCAGGAATTGAAATTGACGGTTATACGGATGATATCAGCATGGATAAGCTGAAGAAGATTACCGGGAATGCCGGATATGCCATTTCCATTGCCCAAAAGCTGAGCGAGTATCATGTGCCCGTTACAAAAGAAAATGTAACGGAAGCAATGAAAGAATTTGAAAAAGCGGGAAAGATTGAAGAATTAAGCGATGGCGCCATAAAATATATGGTTACCAACGGAAAAGAGCCTACCATTGACAATCTGTACAGGGCACAGTTCAGCGCCGCCAAAAACGGAGATGTACAGGGAACCGGATACTTTGAGGACGATTTTACCGGTTATTACGGAAAAAAGGCCAATGATATTCATTTTGAGCGGCTTCAGACACAAATGGAAAAGGTAATCGAGGATGCAGGGCTTGTAGTGTATAAGGATACTGTGAATCAGGCAAAATGGCTGGTGGAAAAAGGAATTCCATTAACAAAGGATAACCTGCTATTATTAAACCAGTTAAAGGAAATATCCTTTCCAAAGGAAGCGGAAGAGATCATCAATTCCATAGCTGCTGCTTTATCAGAAGGAAGGCAGGCAAAGGACGCATTTCTGTCCAACAAGGAAAGCGCCTTAAAGCAGGCAGTGGCCCTGAAGAAAACAGTGGATGACCTTACTGATGAAGCGGTAGAAAAGGTTTTTGCAGAAGGAAAAATCTTTACAATCAAAAATCTTAATAAGGCTATGATGGAGATTTCTCTATCCGCCACCACTCCTGGCATGGCATATGAAAAAAAGAACATAGAAAGCCCGGCTTTAGTCACTGCTAAAAGGCAGTTAGAGGAAATCAGGCTTCAGATGACGGTAGATGCCAATTACAAGCTGTTAAAAAACGGTTTTGCCATTGAAACGGCAGAGCTGGAACAGGTAGTGGAAAAGCTGAAACAGCAGGAAGCAGCAGATCAGAAGGTACTCTTTGGATCATCGGAGGAGGCTTCTGTTTCGGAAAAGGCTTCTCTTTACAAGGAGGTATCCCAAAAGGTAACGGCCATTAAGGATATGCCCGTTTCCGTAATAGGAAAGGTGGCATTTACCCGTTCCGTATTTACTTTAAACTATGTACATACGCAGGGAACCGTACTAAAAAATGCTTATGAAAATGCAGAAAAAGGCTATGAAGCCCTAATGACGGCTCCAAGAGGCGATTTGGGAGATTCCATACAAAAGGCATTTGGAAAAATAAAAGTGCTGTTGGATGATTTGGGGATAGAATACAACGATGCCAATGCAAGAGCAGTCCGTATTTTAGGATACAATCAGATGGAGATTACCGAGGAAAATATAAATGCCGTAAAAAGCGCTGATGAGGCACTTACAAGAGTAATCAATAAAATGACTCCTGCAGCAGTGCTTCGGATGATCAGGGAAGAAGTAAATCCACTGAACATGAATGTGGAACAATTATATGATTATTTGAAGCAAAAAGAAACCGAGCCATCCGCTGAAATGGAAAAATACAGCAAGTACCTGTATAAGCTGGAAAAGAGCAATAGTATTTCAGAAGAGGAAAGAGATGCCTATATAGGAATATACAGGCTGTTTCGACAGATTGAAAAAGGCGACGGCGCTGCCATTGGAAGCCTTTTGCAATCGGGCAGGGAACTATCCCTGTCAAACTTATTGGGAGAAACAAGGACACGAAAGCATGGCAGTTTTCAGGCCACTGTTGATGATGATTTCGGAGCGCTTTCCGATTTGAATAAAAAGGGAGTATCCATATCCGATCAGATTCAGGGATATTACAAAAGAAAAGCGGATCATATTTTCGAAGAGCTTTCCCCGGAGAAATTCCGGACAGTGGATATTATGGGAGATACTACCTTAGAGCAGCTTGATGAATTGTTAAGCGCACAGACGGAAGTTGATTTTACAGAAAAGGACTATGTAAAAGAGCAGCTCGATGACATACGCGAAATCCGTAAGGTAGGCGACGGAGTAATCGAATCCTTACTGGAATACGGGCAGGATATTTCACCGGATAATCTGTTAGCTGCAGATTACCTTATGAATTATAAAGGAGCTACATTTAAGCAGATTGCTTCTTATGCAAAGAAAAATGACAGGAATACCAATCGTGCCACTACCAGTGAGCAGACACTGACTGCCCGTTTAGAGGGGGATATAGGACACCTTAAGGAGTCCATGACAGATTCCGGTTCTATGGAAACCGCATATGACCGATTCATAGAAACTGCAGAGGATATACTGGAAAACAGCTCTTTTGAAGAAGATGCTGTTGCCATAGACGTAAAGAGCATGGCGATTTTCTCCAAGCAGTTAAAGCTTTTAAAAAATCTGGCGAAGGAAGAAAATTATGAAGTGCCTGTTTCCATAGATGGCCAGCTTACCTCCATTCATATAAAGGTGGTTCGGAATAAAGGCGAAAAGGGAAAAGTAACAGTTTCCCTTGAAACGGAAAAGTTTGGAAAGGTAGCCGCCTGTCTGGAGGCAGAACAGGAAAGGATTTCAGGATATGTTGTATGCAATTCCCAGGAAGGGGTTGAAATACTGAAGGAACAACATACAAAACTGCAGGAAGGACTTTTGGCAGAAACAGGCAGGGAAGCTCAGATCCAGATGCTGTACAGCAGACAGATAGACATGGAAGGGCTTGCCCATAAAAAGGAGACGGATACAGCTATATCTACAAAAGAGCTGTACCATGCTGCAAAGGCTTTTATCGATTTTATAGAAACATGTTAAGTGAAACAATCAAAAGGAAGGTGTCCAAATGAAAGTTAATTACAATTTACAAGCTATTATCGCCAATAAATGTCTCAGTACAAGTGAGAATAATCTGGCCGTATCCAGTACCCGTTTATCCTCCGGCTATAAGATCAATGATGCAAAGGATAACCCATCGGGAATTGCTATTGCCAAGAGGATGAATGCCCAGCTCAAGGGATTGAGCAAAGCGCTTCAGAATGCAACGGATGGTATTTCTGTAATACAGACAGCAGAAGGCGCTTTAGCGGAAATTCAGGAAATGATTCAGAGAATGAGCGAATTGTCCGTAAAGGCAGCAACCGGCACTATGGTAGATAAGGACAGGGAGCTTGTTATGGAAGAGGTTTCCCAGTTGAAAAGCGAAATAGCCCGAATAGCGGAAACCACTGATTTTAACGGACAAAAGCTGTTGAACGGAGAATGCGATTTAAGAGGATATACAAACCAGGCAGGTGCACAGGTAGAATATTATTCAGATGATGTGCAGTTAGGAAAATATCTACTGACCATTAATCCGGTCTTTGATGCGGACGGCAATTTAACGGATGCTACTACTGTAAATTTCGGAACTGCTGCAGCAGGAGAGGAAGCTCACCGGTTCGATTCAAGCTGCATTACAAAAGTAAAGGGTAACACTGTCACCATAATAGATGCAATGCAGAACCAAGTGAAAATATCCATTGACCAGAATACATTTGCCGGAGCAGGACAGGAAATGGAAATAGACCTGACCGGAATCGGTGCAATGCGCTTCCAGGTCGGTGCCAATGAGGGACAGGTGCTTCCCATCCGTATTCCTACTATTTCCCTGAAAAATATGGGAATTGACACTCTGGATGTTTCCACTGAGGAAAAGGCAAGAGAAGCAATTACTCAGTTAGGAGAGGCTAATGACTATATATCCGCAGTCCGTTCCAGATTAGGCGCTTATCAGAACCGTCTGGAGCATACCCAGACAAGTCTGGAGGCTTCCAGCGAAAGTGTTACTGCGGCCTATGCAGCTATTATGGATACAAATATGGCAACAGAAATGACAGAGTACACAAAGCTTCAGGTATTGACCCAGGCAGGTACTTCCATGTTAGCTCAGGCAAATGAAAGACCTCAGCAGATATTGCAGTTATTACAATAATCATTTCAGAGAAGAAGCATTAGCAGGGGGTAACCGGAGGTTGAAGGATGAAGGATGAATTGAAGCAGCAATACAAGCTGCGTATTACAAGTGCAAATAAGACCCAGTTGGTGGTCATCCTGTACGAAATGTTCCTGCAATACATGGAGGAAGCAAAGGAAGCCCATGAAAAAGAGGATGTGAAAGCCTTCAAGGATGCAATCAGATATGCCAGAGGATGCGTGAAGGAGCTGATGCAGTCTCTGAATTTTGAATATGAGCCCGCAAAAGAACTGATGCAGCTTTATGTATATGTAAACAAAGAGCTTGTCCAGGCAGACGTGCAAAATAAAACAGAGCCGCTTAAGAACAGTATTATGGTCATGAAGGGGCTTTGGGAGGCATATAGCAGCATAAGCAGCATGGATCAGTCTCCGGCAGTTATGGAAAATTCACAAAAGGTTTATGCAGGTCTTACCTACGGCCGTGGTAATCTAGTGGAAAACTTGAATCAGGTCGGTGAAAATAGAGGATTTTTGGTTTGATTCTTCAGGCAGCAAATTTAATTTTGCTGCCTGTTCCAATAAATACTTGTATCTCTTTAAGCTGGAATTCACTTCGTAAATATAACAGTCGATTAAGTCTGGTTCTATTACATTGTCAAAATTGGAGTAAGCACATTCCAAGGCAAATTTCGTTTTATCTATATCGTCTAAGAGCTGTAAACGTTCCTTGTTTTTTTCAGAGCTGACTGACCCTTCCAATTTCATGTTCTTTCCCTTTCCTGTTCCGAAATTCACGTTATTTCCTTTAATTCCCTTTTTACTAAGTATAGTCATAACCCGAAAAAAATATTCATAATAAATTCCAGACAGCCATATAATGTAAAAAAATAAGACAAGAAAAGGCGGAAGAAATATGAAAATGGAAGAACTCTGGGGCGGCTGTGCCATAATTCTTGTATGCATTCTGGTGCTTGCTATTTTGTTTTTTAAAAATAAGCTGGAGGTAATTATGGGATTTTTTATGAGAGGAGTCATTGGTGCTCTTGCCATCTACGGCACGAATCAGCTGCTTTTATCCTTTGGCATCCATCAAGGAGTCGGCATCAATCCACTTACCTTTTTGACAAGCGCAATCCTAGGAATACCGGGGGTTTGCGTTTTGTTTGCCCTTATATTTATATGATTCATTGTGACATTTTCACAAAAATAATACGAATTTCAAAAAAGCTATAGACAAGTAAAAAGACATGCTATATAATCCAATTTACAAGTCAGAAAGACAACAGACTACATCACACATATATCTATTGTGTGAATTCAAACAGTCCATTTCTTATGGATGTCCATTTTCGGACAAGCTTTCCCAAGACAGATATTTTATGAAAAGGAGGAACCACACATTTATTATTTTATATGCTGTTTTTTACTGATAGCCATGGTTATGGATATATGCTGCTATCGGATAAAGAACATAATGATCATATGGGGATTTCTTATAGGAACAGGCATATTGATTTATGAAGACGGCATAAAGGCATTGGCGGGAGGTATTCTCAGTTTACTGGTGCTTTTCATAGGGTTCATTCCTGTTTTTGCCCTGCAGGTCATAGGAGCGGCGGATGTAAAGCTGTTCCTGCTGCTTGGGCTGTTTACAGGCATAAGACCTGCTCTTTACTGTATTACCATTTCCTTTCTCATAGGCGCCATTTACAGCCTTATACAAATGCTCTATTATAAAAATCTGTTTCAAAGACTTTCCTATTTTTATCAATATTTCAAAGAAGCTCTAAGCACAAATCAATTTCAACCATATCATAAACAACAGCCTGACCAAAAGGCAGTGATTCATTTTACGATTCCCATATTTATAAGCTTTTGCATTTATTGGATAGGAGGTATTTCATGGATGCCCTTTTAGCAATCTGCGATTATGAAAAAAAGTATGTATATAAGTTAGCCGAATATCTGTCAGGGAAGAAGCATTTTCCCTTTCGGGTCATGGCGTTTGATAATATAGAAAAGCTTGGCACCTTTTTAAAAGAAAATCCGGTGGAAATCCTGCTTTTGGGAGAAACCATGGAAGAGAAATCCCTTGTGGAAGCAAAAAGCGGGCAGACCTTTTACTTATCCGAGGAAAAACGGGAAAGCGGTAAAGAGCACCCCTTTATATATAAATACCAGTCAGGCACTGCCATCATGAAGAAAATCATAGAGCTTTATGCAGAAGGAGAAGGGGAAAGAAAAGTACAAAGGGAAGAAAAAGGAAAAAGACCCATGGAAATCATAGGTGTATACAGTCCTATCGGAAGGTGTCTGCAAACATCTTTTTCCCTGATATTAGGGCAGATTCTGGCAAAAGAAAAAAGATGCCTGTATTTGAACTTTGAAGCCTATTCCGGATTTTCCAGACTTTTAGAAAAAGAATTTCACCATGATTTTATGGACCTTATGTATTTTTTAAGGGAAGGAAGCGGAAAATTCGTATACAAGCTGGCAGGCATGGTAGATTCCATCGGCAATCTGGATTTTATTCCCCCGGCAGTTTCCTTTTTGGACATATTGGAAATGGAAGGAGAAAAATGGCAGCTCCTTTTGGATGAGCTGGAAAGAAGTACAGATTACGAAGTAGTCATATTGGATTTATCGGATCATGTCCGGGGGTTATTTGAAATACTGGAGCGGTGCGGCAGAATTTATACCATTACCAAGTCGGATGGCATGGCGCTTGCCAAAATAGACCAGTATGAAAAGTTGTTAACCTATATGAAAAAAGATGCTCTTTTGAAAAAAACCATTACCTGCAAAATTCCTGTTTTCAAGCAGGTGCCATATAAAATGATTTATCTGTCCCACAGCCAGCTGGCAGACTATGTAAAAAATATTTTAAAGGAACAGGAAAAATGAGTGGAGAAAACAATTATGAAGCAATAAAAAGAAATCTGAAGGCAGAGCTTTTTCAGGCAATCGACTTTTCCAGAGAAGTAAAAGATGAGGAAATAAGAGAACTGATTGATGAAAAAATCATGAGCCTGGGAAAAGAAGATTATATTCCTCTTGCAAAGAAGGAAAGACTTGGAAAGGAATTATTTTTTTCCATAAGAAAGCTGGATATTCTGCAGGAGCTTATTGAGGATGAAGAAGTAACGGAAATTATGGTAAATGGTCCTGACCAAATATTCATGGAAAAGAAAGGAAGGATTTACCGGTGGGAAAATGTATTTGAATCCAGAGAAAAATTAGAGGATGTGATCCAGCAAATCGTAGCCAAATCTAACCGGGTAGTAAACGAAAGTAGCCCCATTGTGGATGCCAGACTGGAAAACGGCTCCAGAGTCAATGTAGTGCTTGCCCCGGTAGCGCTGAACGGGCCCATTCTTACAATCCGAAGATTTCCGAATAACCCTCTTACGATGGAAGACTTTATTCAAATGGGTTCCATTACAAGAGAAGCAGCAGATTTTTTGAAATGTCTGGTGGCAGCAGGGTATAACATCTTCATAAGCGGCGGTACAGGAAGCGGAAAAACCACATTCTTAAACGTATTATCCGGCTTCATCCCAAAGGAACAACGGATTATTACAATTGAGGACAGTGCGGAGCTTCAGCTTTCGGATATTCCCAATCTGGTATCCATGGAAACAAGAAATGCAAATCTGGAAGGTTGTCAGGAAATCACCATAAGAGATTTGATCAGGACTTCCTTAAGGATGCGCCCGGATCGGATCATTGTAGGGGAAGTGAGAGGCGGAGAAGCTCTTGACTTATTACAGGCATTGAACACTGGTCATGACGGAAGCCTGTCCACAGGCCACAGCAACAGCTCAAAGGATATGCTCAGCCGTTTGGAAACCATGGTTTTAATGGGAATGGAGCTTCCCCTGCCCGCCATACGAAGGCAGATTGCTTCCGGAATAGATATTATCGTACATTTAGGAAGACTTAGGGATCATACAAGAAAGGTTCTGGAAATCGTGGAGATAACCGGCTTTGAGCAGGGAGAAATCCTGACAGCACCTCTATATGAATTTAAAGAAGAATTCAACAAGGGCGAGGAAGCCGTAAAAGGCATTTTGATGAAAACAGGGAAGCTAATGCACAGAGATAAGCTGATATTTGCAGGAATGGGAAACTGCATGGAGGAAAGGAAAGAGAGCATATGACAAGGAAGTATCATGGGAAAAAACAAAAAAATCTTGGGAAGGATCAATCTGGTTTTTTATATGAAAATACGGAAAAATATGCGCTCCTGAAAGATATGGTTGCAGGATTGGCAATTCTTCTGTGCATTAGTTATTTCTTTTATCATTCCTTCCTTCCCATGCTGTTCTTATCCCCTCTTTTAATCGTTTATCGAAAGCTTTGTGAAATAGAGAGAGAGCGTTTAAGAAAGCAGAAACTGAGCTTACAGTTCAAGGATGGCATCTTAGCAGTTTCTGCTGCCTTAAAAGCAGGATATTCCATAGAAAATGCATTCTATGAAGCGTACAAGGATTTATGCCATTTATATAAGCCGCAGGATATGATAATACAGGAATTTTTATATATCAACAGACAGCTTGCCAGCAACATGGTGTTGGAATCGCTTCTGTTGGATTTTGCGGACCGCAGCGGGATAGAAGAAATCAGGGATTTTGCAGAAGTGTTCTCCATTGCCAAACGCAGTGGAGGAAATTTAAATAAAATGATTGAGCATACAGCTTTGTTAATCAGCGAAAAAATCCAGGTAAAGCGGGATATTCAGACAATTCTGGCCGCCAGGCAGTTTGAGCAAAAAGTCATGAATGCAGTGCCCCTGTTTATCTTGTTTTATATCAATATGACCTCACCGGGATTTTTTGATCCCATGTATGGAAATCCGGGAGGTATCTGCATTATGACAATATGTCTGGCGGCATATTTTGCGGCCTTCCTTTTATCGAGAAAAATAGTGGCAATTGAAATATAGGAGTTAACAATCATGATAGGATGCATTCTTTTATTTGCAATATATTTGTTTCTTTTTTTCCTGGGCAGAAAAGAGCCGGATTCCAATCCGTTTATGAAATCGGCGGGTTATCTGGTAAAAAAGTCCCCCATCAAAGAAATCAGTTCAGAAGCTGTCCGGGAAAATTTGAAAATCTTACACCCCTTAAAGGCCGTTGATAAACAGGTAACTTCCTATTATCAGAAAAAGCTGTCTTTTGTGCTTACCGTTGTTTTTTTAGGAAACTGTCTTGTGCTCCTTGCAGGAGTGAGTAATTGGCACACTACATATTTCAAGGACAATAGGATTACAAGAAGCTCCCATGGAGAGCAGGAACGGTATGTAAGGCTTTTAGCGGCCGTAGGGGAAAGTAAGAAAGAGCTTGTGCTGCAAATAGCAGCAGTAAAATATGATAAGGCTCAAATAGAAAACATCTTTCAGGAAATGGAAGAGGAAATAAAAAGCGGGATGCTATTGGAAAATGAAAGCTTTGACCAGGTAAAGAGCAATTTATATTTTCCAAAAAGTATAAAAGACTATCCGGTGGAGATAGATTATGCATCAGATTACTGGGATTATGTGGATGATACGGGGGAAATAAAAAATGAACAGTTAAAGGAGCCAGTTATTATCGTAGTAGAAGTAACCCTTTCTTATGAGGAATACAGCAGGCAGTTTTCCGTTCCCATTACCCTTTATCCAAAAGAATATACAGAAGAGGAAGCATTGTTTCAAAAAGTGGAACAGAAAATCAGGGAATATGACAAAAATCAGGAAACAAAAAGTGAACTGATACTGCCACAGGAGATAGATCACAAGAAAATTATTTATAAGGAAATAGAGGAAAAAAGCCAACTGCCCCTTTTCCTTCTGGTAATCGCCACAGGAATCCTGATTTATTTTTTCAAGGACAGGGAATTGAACAAAAAGGTAGAGCAAAGAAGGAGAAATCTACAACTGGAATATCCGGAATTCATCAGCAAATTTACATTGCTGACCGGAGCAGGAATGCCTGTAAAATCCGCATTAAGGAAGCTGGCAATGGATTACAAAGACAGTAAAAACTTTGGTGCGGAAAAAAATATTACATATGAAGAGCTGCTGATAGCCGTTTATGAGATGGAAAGCGGAGTATTGGAGGAAGCTGCTTATGACCATTTCGGAAAAAGGTGTGAAATTCCCCAATATATAAAGCTTAGCGGGCTGTTGATTCAAAATATGAAAAAGGGCTCTAAGGACATGTTTTCTCTTTTGGAAAAGGAAGTAAGAGAATCCTTTGAAGAAAGAAAAAGCAATGGAAGGAGATTAGGAGAGGAAGCAGGGACAAAACTTCTCTTACCTATGATGCTTATGCTTGGAATCGTTATGATTCTTATTATCGTTCCGGCATTTCTCTCTTATCAAATATAAAAAAGAAAGGAGAAACAGTTATGAAAGTATTGCATGTACTGAAACAATTATGGCTTGGGGAGGAGGGAATCGGGACAGTGGAGCTGATACTTATTCTGGTTGTTTTAATCGGGCTTGTCATTATTTTTAAAAAGCAGCTTACGGATTTGGTAAACAGCATATTTAAGACAATCACCTCAAAAAGCAATAGTATTACAAAATAATTCAAGTAATTTTCAAGGAGAAATATGATGAGAAAAGGTCCTATTGAGAAAAAAGGTTCTGTCACGGTCTATCTGGCGCTTACCTTGTCGGTAATGCTGTCACTGTTTTTCACTTTAATAGAAGGAGCAAGAATAAGCGCTATCCGTATGCAGACAGAATGCGCCATGGACATCAGCCTGTATTCCGTTTTTGCTGAATATAACCGGGAGCTTTTGGAACAATACGATCTTTTCTTTATCGATACCTCTTATGGAAGCGGAAATTGTGCCATCGGCAATACGGCAGAGCATTTAAAGGGGTATATGTCTGATAATGTGGAGCAGGATCTGGGTATTGCCGATTATGCGGTAAGGGATCTGCTTGCCATGAAGGTAGAGGATGTACAAATCAACCAATTTACTTTGGCAACAGATGATCAGGGAGAGGTATTTAAAAGGCAGGCGGTTTCTTATATAAAGGATAAATATGGACTTTCCTATGTAGATGAGCTGAAAAAGTCCATAGAACAGGCAGCAGACGCAAACTTACTGGACAGAAATATTACCCGGGAAAGAAATGACAACCAAAAGGCAATTGAGGATACAGAGCTTCCAAGAAAAAAAGTGGGAGAGGATGAATGGGAAGAAATTCCTTTGGATAATCCGGCAGATGAAGTAAATGCAAGCCGGAATAAAGGAGTGCTTTCTCTGGTAACAGAAAAAGATGCCCTGCTTTCCAATGAAACCATAGCAAGCGATAATTATATTTCTCACCGGAAAAAAAGCAAGGGTTTTGGATTGTTGGAACGGGACGGCTGCAGCGAAACAGATGAATTGTTTTTTTACGGCTACCTTATGGATAAGTTTGGAACCTATGTAAATCCTCTGGAAAAGAGCAGGCTGAAATATCAGGTAGAATACATATTGGCCGGAAAAGAAAATGATTTGGACAATTTAAAGTGGGTAGTAAACAGATTGTTGCTGATACGGGCTGTATCTAATACAA
>CAMWWJ010000014.1 GCA_947177925.1 uncultured Lachnospiraceae bacterium | reverse complement strand
CCCGGCACACATTTTAGGAATATTGCGGCATGGACGCCGCTATATTCCGCCCCGTCCGGTACCAACCCCTTACATCAGGCTGTTTAGTAAAACTGCCAGCAAAATCACAGCAGCCAATCCGCCCTCATCCCTCTTTTGCGTCCGCTTCTCCACACCTCCTACTTTAGAAAGCCCAATCACCCTCTAAAACGATCCAGACAAGCGAAAACCTCCTGCCTTCTTGGTTTTGCAAGCCCACACGGAACATAAGAGCCACAAAACGGTTCCCATCCTTTCTTATCCAACATATCGAAGAGAATCTGAACAGTCTGCCGGATTGTATGTCTGCCATCTGCAAGCTGTTCCACTCCATAGCGAAGCAGATAAGCAAGGGCAGTGGTCTGTTCTGCATCCGCAATCTGTTCTACATAACGTAAATCCACGTTTTCCTTGTCTAAAGAAAAGGAATCACGTCCAAAGGTTTTTATTTTCATGGAGGTATTGCGGCTGTTGTTGCCCTGCCGCTCTCTTCCGTAATAATCCCTGCCGCCGCTTTTTCTTGGTTTGTAAGGGGACAGCATGCGGTTGAAGTCTGGAACCCGGAAGTCTGGAGCTTTTGTTTCAGGTGCCGTATACTGTTTGCAAAGCTCCTTTACATGTTCGGATATATCAACGGGACGGTAACAGTCCATCTGAATAATATGGTCTGCAATGTAAAAGAATGCCCCTGAGCTGCCTGCTACCAGGATGGTAGAAATCCCTTCTTTTTCATAAATATCCCCTGCCCGGCACAAAAACGGGGTAATAGGCTCTTTTTCACGGCTGATGACCTGCTGCATAAAATCGTCCCGCACCATGAAATTGGTGGCAGAGGTATCTTCATCTATTAAAAATAACCTGGAACCGGCTTCTATATTTTCAATTACTCCTGCCGCCTGGGAGGTGCTTCCGCTGGCATCTGATGTGGAAAAGACGGAAGTATCCTTTTTGTTGGGCAGGTCATTGATAAAGAGGGAAATATCCACATTCCGGATAGAACGGCCATCTTCTGCACGAAGCTTAACGGCAGTATCATCCGTAATCACATATTCCCGTCCATCCCCCTGAATATGATTATAAACACCATTTTGCAATGCTTCCAGCAATGTAGACTTGCCATGATAGCCTCCGCCTACAATAAGCGTTATGCCCTGTGGTATTGCCATTCCGGAAATTTCCCCTTTATGGGGCAGAAGAAAGGTGCGTTCCATAGTGGCAGGAGAAAGAAAGGGTATGCTGTCTTTCATTGGAGTATCAGAAACACCGCTTTTTCTGGGAAGGATGGAACCGTTTGCAACAAAGGCCACCAGCTTTTCTTCCCGAAGGAAGCTGCGCAATGCCTTCTGGTCCTCTGCCAGAAAAATAGCAGCCTCCACCTTCTTCCCATCCAGCCTCTTATAAAAAAGGCTGCTCTCCACGCAGCGGGGAAGGAAATCAAATAAAATTTTTTCTAACTCCCCGGCATTTATAGTTCGTCCAAAGGCTGGAAAGCCCACATGGAAGCGGGCAGTAATGCCGGTATCGGAAATTTCACATGCACTTCGTTCCAAAACCTGCTGCCCACAACGGGTAATGGACAAAAGCCCGCTTTTTCCGGAGCCCTTTGCCTTAAAATTATATTCCTCAAATCCTAAAGCAAGCTGTCTGGTAAGGAAATCCGCAAGTGCAGTTCTGGCACAGCTTTCACTGTAATATTCTCTGGGAAAACCAGCTGTTCTGTGGTTTATTTCCACATGCAGGCTGGAAGGCGACGCAAAAGGGTCCCCCTGTACGTGGTCGATAAACAGGCAAAAACCCGGAAACTGATAGCTGCCTGCCAGAGATTTATAAGCCGGGTAGCTTTTGCGGTCAATAGAACGCAGAGCACCTCGTAAATCGTTAGATGATTTCATAATCTATATCCTCCTATCATTTTGAAAAACATAAAAACATCCAAAAGTAGACCTTGTTATCTTGGTTCATTTTTGGATGTTTGTCAAGATGTTGTTTTTCATGCATTTGGCTTTTCAGTACTGTTACTCTTTTCTTCTGTTGTTGCAGATGGCACAAGGCATATCATTTTTTTCCTTACTTTTTCTCTCCGGTAATTCCGGATAAAAATCATGCAATATCTTATCAAAAAGTACAGGCTGAAACGAAACAGCAAAAGAGGGATGAGGGCGGATTGGCTGCATTGATTTTGCTGGGGGTTTTACTTAACAGCCTGTCCACAACCCAGGGTAAAATTGCCATGGACGGCAATTTTAGGAATATTGCGGCATGGACGCCGCTATATTCCGCCCCGTCCGGTACCAGCTCCTTCCATCAGGCTGTTTAGTAAAACCCCCAGCAAAATCACAGCAGCCAATCCGCCCTCATCCCTCTTTTGCGTCCGCTTTTCCAATTATCTTTTCACGCACCAATCTGCACCGACACGTCAGCAGCAACTACGATGATGTCATCAATTGCCACATCAAATACTGCTGCCAGAATAACCAGATTGTCCAGGGTTGGCATTGCCGTTCCATGCTGCCACTTGTATATTGCATTTGGAGTTGCAAATCCAAAGATATCCTGCAAATCCTTTACTGTCATACCGGCAGACTTACGCAAGTCAGCAATTTTCTTTCCTGTTCCCACCATATCTATGGCTGGCATTGTAAACATTTCTTTTTCCTCCTGTTCCGGCATTGACCGGAACAAGCCTATTCTAGTCAGATGCCTTAAAATTGTATATTGGTTTCATAATATCGATTACATCCACGGACTCACGAATCACATCAATAATGTCATCTAAAGACTTATATGCCATTGGCGCTTCATCTAAGGTTGCCTCATTGACAGAAGTTGTATAAACTCCTGCCATGGCGCTTATGTATTCGTCCATGCATAAAGACCCTTTTGCCTTTGTCCGGGACATAAGCCTTCCTGCACCATGGGGTGCGGAATAGTTCCAGTCCGGATTTCCTTTTCCAACAGCTAAGACACTTCCATCCCTCATATTAATGGGAATCAGCACTTTCTCTCCTTTATGGGCTGCTATTGCACCTTTTCGCAAAATCATTTCTTCTGTATCTATATAATTGTGAATCGTATGAAATGCCTCTCCTCCTGTCATGCCCGTACGCTCAAAAATTACCTCTGCAATTCTCTCACGGTTACGTTTTGCAAAATGCTGGCATATTTCCACATCATGGAGATAGTCTTCAAAATACGTTCCATACAGATAACATAAGTCATCCGGTATCATGCAGTCCCTATGTTCCCATGTGAGCTGTTTTAATGCATCCTGGATTTCGGTTCTGCGGCCTGCAGCCTTATATTCCGCAATCAGCGCATCCCTTTTCTTAAAATATTCCTCTTTTCCGGAATGCAGTTCGATTGCTAACTGCTGATATATTTCCGCCACCTGTTTCCCCAGATTTCTACTGCCTGAATGGATTACCAGATACTTGGTCCCATCCTTCGCCTGGTCCACTTCAATAAAATGGTTTCCACCGCCAAGGGTACCAAGGCTTCGCTCCAGATACTTTGTGTTTTTTAAGCTTCTGTAGCATTTAAAGCCGGTAAGATCAAATCGCTCCATGCGCCCTTCCCACACATGCATTCCCGATGGAACAAAATGTGCGGCTTCATCCAGTTTTTCAAAATCAATAGAATCCTTTCCTAAATTCACGGTATACATGCCACAGCCAACATCCACACC
Organism: uncultured Lachnospiraceae bacterium; assembly: GCA_947177925.1. GTDB lineage: Bacteria > Bacillota > Clostridia > Lachnospirales > Lachnospiraceae > RGIG3040. The sequence goes on along the minus strand of CAMWWJ010000014.1, from coordinate 18,247 downwards.
TACTATATTAGGCACAGCTTTATCTACGACCGTCATTGTTGTTCCGATCGTACATCCTTTGCCTGCATGCACGTCCGGCATAATACAGATTCTGCTTCCTTCTGTAAAATCGTAGTCACACATTCTGCGAATCTGCTCTATGGCTTCATCCTCCACTATCTTTGCATAGCAAAGTGCTGTATTTATTTTTCCTTTGATTTCAAACATACCTTTTTCCTTCCTTTCCAAATGCTGGTTTTCAAAACCGGTACTATACCAATAGAGCGGGCTGTGCCTCTATTCCGGCATTCTATGTCCGCACAAAAAAACCACTTATCTATATCATAAGATAAGCAGTTTTTGAAAATTCATATATGATATTGTTATGAGATTATGGACTTCCAAAGCTTCATCCAACATCTAATATCTATCATAATCATGTTCGTTTTCGCATTCGACTTATCTTATATAAGCATACACTAACAAAACTCTGTTCATTATTCTCTTGGAGCAGAGCTGGTAAATATTGTTCATGTATATAATAGTTTGCGAAATTGATTTTGAACATGATTTTACTTCCTTTCCCGATGGATTTTTCCACCGCTTTTCTCTTTCTATATGGTACTTTATCACAAAAATGGAAAGTTGTCATTCTACTTGTGGTAGAAAATTTATTTTTAGCTTGTTTATATGCTTATAAAAAACAACGGATATCCACAGCAAGTTTTTCTTCAAGATTTATCAGCCGTTTTGTAATGTCCTTAGCTTTTTCCTCTGCGGCTTTATATTGGTTCAAATATTTGTGAAGGGACTTTACCCCCATATTACAGCCGTCTGTTATTAAATCAGCAATGGTTTCATCCGATTCATCCATAACCAGTTTCACATTTGTTTTCATCCATGACATGCTTTTCGCCACTGGATTGGGTTCCTTTCCGTCATCATGGTATTTATTTAAAAGAATCTGGATTTCTTCTTTCAGCTTATCATGTTTATCCTTGCAATCTGCAAGGCACTTCTGAAGTGTCTTGTCGTGTACATAATCCAGAACGTCATCAATCGATGCAACACCCATTTTAATGCCTGCATCACATTCCCGCAGCAGCTTTATTGTATCTGATTCAATCATTGATTATTTTCAACTCCTTTTATTTTGTTGCTTTAAATAATTATTCCCGCTTTTGTGAACATTATTCTGCCCTTGCTGGGAATTCATTACACAGGATTGGAAAATGATTTTAAAAATGTGTACTGCGGTTATTTGATTTTCAAGTGATTACAGTTTTAAAAACTGAAAATCACATCAGCAAAGATTATATTTCATTATATATTCTTCTTCATTCTCATCAACTATTTCAAAGCCAACATTTTTATACATCTTTACTGCATAATTTGCTTTCTGTACGGCTAACGAGGCCTGCCTATATCCTTTCTTTTTTAATGCTTCTAACATTCTCTGCATTAAAGCAGTACCAATACCATAATTTCGATAATCCTTATAAAGTGAAATAGCAATTGAGGGAGTTTCGTCATCTATATGCCCATAATCGTTCATAATCCGAACCCATACTGCTCCGATAATTTTACCATTAACCTCTGCAACAAAAGCGATGTCATCTTTTCTCTTTCCAAAATCAGTTAAATATACTTGCAGTTCGGGTTGATATATTATTTCTCTTGGCGGTGCTGATTCACCTTTTGGAACAAAAATTGCTTCATACAAAAAATCTTCTAACACCTCATACTCGGTGCTTTTCATTTCTCTAATTTTATAATTCATATTAACCTTCGATTATTTAATCCGTTTCTCCTTATGTCTGACCCACGCAAAGCAAATCATAAAGAATATGATTCCATATACCGTAGTAATCGGTGTCGCAAGACCTACCAGCACCAAAGATGCCCCAGGAAGCTTTGACACAAAAATGGAGACTGGAATACGAATACAAAATGCTGAGGTAATTCCCTGCACCATGACCGGAATGCTTTTTCCGCATCCATTAAAATAACCAATACTGGAAAACAGAATACAAGTAAGAATACAATCCGCCGAAAATCCTCTCAGATAATCCGCACTCTGTACAATCACCTCTGCATCATTTGTAAATAGTGATGATATTTGCGCTCCGCCGAAAAATCCAACGAGAAAGATAATGATTCCCACACTGCATCCCGTAATCATGGCAATCTGAAATCCCTGTTTTGCCCTTGTCTTTTCTCCAGCCCCAATGTTCTGTGCCACAAATGCAGAAACACTCTGCATAACAGCCGATGGCACAAGCATGATAAAAGAAACAAGTTTCTGTGCTACACCATAACCTGCTGATGGCATCAAGCCCATATTGTTAACAATAGAATTGATTACTAAAAAGGAAATCTGCACCATAGCCTCCTGCAAAGCAATGGGAACCCCTACATTCAGAATCATCTTAAGCTCTTTGCTATACATCTTACACTGTTTTATGGAAAATGAGACCGGAAGTTGCTGCCTGCGCAATACCAAAAGCGAAGCAATCACGGACACAAACTGCGCAGCTACCGTAGCAATCGCCGCACCAGCCACATCCATCCGAAACACACCCACCAAAAGTAAATCTCCAATTATATTGACTAAACAGGCAATCCCAACAAAAATCAGAGGCAGATTTGCATTTCCTACACCTCTTAAAATACTGCTGATTACGTTATAGGCAATAATAACCATAATACCGCCGGAACAGATTCGGATATAGGAAATCGTTTTTGCAACGGACGCTTCCGGCACCTGCAGAATTGCCACAATATTTCCTGCAAACACTTCCAGCAAGACTGTCAACACAATTCCCAATACCGCAAACAGCATAACTGTTGTTCCAACTGCATTGCCTGCTTCCTCAGGTTTCTGTTCTCCGATATGCTGTCCGATTGTGACCGTTGCTCCCATGGCAAGGCCGATGATTACACACGTTATCATCTGCATAAACGTACTGCCCGTTCCTACCGCTGAAATACTGGAAGCATCTCCAAACTGTCCCACAACCAATAAATCCACCGCTCCATAAGCTGCCTGCAGTATCAAGGCTCCCAGCACCGGCACGGCAAACCGAATCAGGGACGCGAATACCGGTCCTTCTACTAGCGAGGTTTGTCTTCTTTCTTCCATTTCCGCTTTCCTCTCTTAACTGTAATTTCTCCGTTTCCTTACAGTAATGTTTCATAATATTCCTTATCTAAATCTTTAAACACATTAAAAATAATCCTGTCGAATTCACTTTCATGGTCCTTCAATACCGATGTGACCGTTTCTACAGCAATCTTTGCAGCCTCATCATTGGGGAAATGAAATTCCCCCGTGGAAATGCAGCAGAATGCTACAGAACGAATCTTGTTATCTATACAGCATTTCAATACATTCTCATAACAATTCCTCAAATCCTGCCTGAGCTTTTCTGTCAGGCCATATCCTACAATCGGCCCTACCGTGTGAATCACATACCCTGCCGGAAGATTATAAGCTTTTGTCAGCATCGCCTGACCGGTCGGTTCCTCATATCGGTGGCCGTATTCCATTCGTTTCTGATTCATTCTGTGACTGCATTCTTCCCGAAGCTCGATACCCGCCGCACTGTGGATCGCATTGTCAATGCACCTGTGGCATGGTACAAAACAGCCAAGCATCTGTGAGTTCGCTGCATTTACAACAGCTCCAACAGCAAGCCTTGTTATATCTCCCTGCCAGACTGAAAGCTTATCTCCATAAGGATGATTGCTGCCATACTGCTCTTTGATCGTCATAATATCGGACATTGCCACAATTCCTTTTTCTTCTGCTTCCAACCGCAGAAATTCATCCTGCACTTTTATAATATTCTCTGCCATCTTTCCGGGCATACGGATATTCATCAAAGAACGCAATGCCATTCGCTTGCTTTCATAGTCATCTTCCACTTCCAGATCTTTATATTGCCTAGAATCTTCTTTAAAATTCTGAAGCAGATAATCCAGCCTGTCTTCTTGTGTTACAAAATTTTTCATCATATCTCTCCTTGTTTATTGACAGCATTCATTTATCCATATAAAAAAATTATATATTTAGCAGTTGATCGTATAAGTTAACTATTATTCCTGCCTGTACCAGTCCTATCAATATAACTGATATCAATAATCCATAAAGCAGACTAAATATGCGTTTTTTATTTGTTGGAATAACTACTAACAATGAAAGTGCCATACATAAATAGGCAATAAATAACAATAGCTCATCTTTAGCAGTTAAATACCATTCAGTAAAGAAGAAAATGAAAGGTAATGAACCAATCAAATTTGCGTAACCTTTGTTTTTATGTATATGCCATATTAGAAAACCACAAAACGGAGTAACCATAGCGATACCACCCCACAAAATCATTTGTGATTTTGGAAAAAATTTCAAAAATTGAACAGTATATCCATAATAAGCAAATAACATTCCGATAAAAAAAACAAAGGAACGCCCTGCTGCAAGTAAAGGTGTTTTAGAAAGAATGGCTATTAGCGCAGCCGTCCAAACCCATATTCCAAATCGTCCCATTATATCATCAAATATAGAAAAGTAGAATAGGATAGCCGGCACATCTACAAGTTTTGCAGTTATTCCTAAAATAATACCAATGATAAATGGTAAAATAAGTGAGCGTTTATTTGGAGCTTTTGACATTAGTTCCTCCTATGAAAATTTTGATTTGTTAAATTGCTCGCACAACGACTTTATTCTACCACGGGCATACTTATAATTCTATTAAATTTTGCTTAATCTTCCTTTGTTCTATTTCATTCAATTATCATTTGCCTTATTTTCTGATGCAACAAATTCTAATGTGCCTCCTAATTGATACGATACGACAGTCATACTGCATTTCTCACATTGGAATAGTCAAATGCTAGCTCAAACAGATAGCCGTTTAGGAATACCGCTTTACGGTCGAGCTAAAATCCAGACTGAGCATTGACATTAAAAAATAATCACATACACCAAAGACTCCTCACCAATTGGATATTCTCCAGTGATGGTAACCCTTGCTGTTAAATCTGCTGACTGACATATCACACCTCCTGCTCTACAAGAGACAGGATATCATCTGCTTTTCAGCATTTCATGTTCTGCTGCCACTGCACATACCATCTTCTGTTCTTCTTCTGACAGATACGACAATTCCACTGCAAGCGTTCTATGATTATTACGGTGCGGCGGAGCCGCCAGTCCGGTGTGGCGTGAGCCACCTGTCCGGACTAACGGAGCCACTCCATTGATTTGTTATTTCACCTGCGCAGGGTCAAGTCCATAGATTTCCCTCATGGAAATATCCTTGGATGGATCCGCACTTTCGATATCGATTTTATATGAATCGTAGGATATACGATCCATGATTGCATCTGCAAGGGTGTTTTCGCCTCCGCAGATTTGTTGGTACCATTCCAATTCACGGTACTGGGAACAAAAGATGGTGGAACTCCTTTTACGTCTCTTGTGAATCAGTTCAAAGAGATTCCGTGCTTCTGCTTCTGTTAGCTTTAGTAATAACCATTCATCAATGATTAACAAAACCGGATTTGTATATTTCTTAAGCACGTTTGTGCAGTTTCCATCTGAGCGGGCAGCCTGCAGATCCAAAAGCAGATCAGGAAGACGGACATATTTTACTGTGTAATACTGCTTGCATGCCTCCATACCAAAGGCACATGCCATGTATGTTTTACCACTTCCGGTTGCACCGGTAATAAAAATGTTGCGGTACTCCGCAATGTATTCACATGTGGCAAGTCTGGCAATAAGAGCTTTGTTGAGTTTTCGTCCGGAAGCATAATCAATTGCAGCTATACTGGCATCCGGCTGTTCTAACTCAGCATTCCGTATTAAACGTTTTAAGCGGTTGTTTTTTCGGTTGGTGTATTCAACATCCACCAGCATACCGAACCGGTCCTCAAATGGTACTTCTTTCATTGCAGGATCATCCAACTGGATGCGGAAAGCATCTGCCATTGAAGTCAGACGCATTTCAATCAGTTTGTCAGTTGTGCTTTGATTTATCATGATTTTTTACCTCCGTAATAGCGGGCACCTCTGGTAATGCCGCGTGGTCTTGTGTTTTCTGTGGAATTTCTGTCTGACATCATTTCTTCCGGATTATCTTTCAGGGATACCAGAAGATTCTTGATGCTCTTATAGCTGGGGCGTGAACTGAATGTCAGTGCTTTTGCACATACAGCTTCCAGTTTTGCAGGAGAATACTTCTCTGCAAGTTTCAGCAGCCCCATGCAGCTGCGATAGGCTTGTTGTTCCACTCTGCCGGAGGTAAGTATTGCATCAACCACTTTACCTGTGCTGATTCCAATTGAATCTGCCCATTTGCGGAAACGGTCTCCGTTCCATTCCAGATATCTCTGATGGTCTGCAGGCATATGCTCCATTACCGTGGAGTATTGTCCCGGTCGTCCATAGAGATGACGGTGGGACGCAATTCGATTGTGATTAAAAAATATTTCTATTGTTGTTTCTGTTATACGCACATCGACCTTTTCTTTGATATACTGAAAAGGCACGGAGTAGTACATCTTGTCTACTGCGATGTGATAGTTGAACTGGACTGTGGCTTGTTTCCACTCACACAGTTCAAAGGGTGTAGCAGGCAGCGGAGCCAGTAATGGCATTTCTTCCCCAAGAAATAAACTGAGCCTGCTGCATTCCTTTTTCTGGAACTTCTTAGCATTGTAGGCATCCAGTTTTTCCCTGATGGCCGCATTTAGTTCAGCAAGTGAGAAAAACTGTTCATTCCGAAGGGCTGCTGTAATCCATGTGGATATTTTACCAACAGATCCTTCTACATTCGGTTTATCCTTGGGTTTGCGGACTCTTGCCGGAAGAATGGCGACATTATAGTGTTCTGCCATCTCGTGGTACGTTGTATTCAATGTCGGCGTATACCAGTCGCTCTTCTGATGATTGATTGCAGTAGTGCAGTTATCAGATACGAGCATGGGTGTGACACCGCCAAAAAATTGATACATGTGGTTATGGGCTTTAATCCAGTTACTGGTGCGCTCATTCATAAAAGCTTCCACAAATGCATACTGGCTGTAGGTCAGGACACCTACAAAAATCCATGCGTCGGTGATTTCACCGGTATCCGGATCAATGATGTGTGCCGGATCACCTGCCCAGTCAACTTCAATCTGTTCACCGGGATTTCTTGGGATATGCATGGTAGCCCTGCGTTTTTCTTCATCCTTTTGGATGTAGTAGCAAAACTGTGAATACATCAGAGGCTCATCGCCGCTTATGCGGCATTCCTCACAGTATTCCACCCATAACAGTTTTTTGTTGACTCCATTCCGGAGAAGTTCTTTCCGGATGTAGCCAAAGTCAGGCATACGTTTATTTGTAGCTGGCTTGTCCTTTGGAAACATAATGTTGTCAAGGACACTATCGGTCATATCAAAGCCCAAAGGCCATTTGAGTTGTAACTCATCTGCACGTTTTGTAACTTTGGCAACCGTATTTCTTGAAACGCCGCAGCTTGTTGCGATGTTTCGTTCGCTGAATCCCAGACTTTTGAGTCGAAGGATTTCACGGTATTTGGTCATAAGTGTGACCTCCTTTATCTGTATTCACACCGAACGGTGCGTATCTACAGTATAAAGGAATTTATATAATAGAGCCTGAAAAGTGGCTCTGAATTACCGGAATGTCTGGCTCTGGTGAGCCGGTACGGTGGCGCTCAATCTCCGGACTGGTGGCTCAAAGAGTGCCGGTGTAATCACGTTCTAATTGTGATGCCATATTTGGAGTATGACAGAAATATCAATTTAGTTATTGACAAAGGTTAGCAAGTCTCCCTAATGCTTTTGCTTGCGCAAAAAAGAACTGATAATGCTTTACGCATTAACAGCTCTTCTTATAAATTCAGTATATTATATTTTTCTCCGTATTTAACTTTCTGTTTCTATCTCTTTAAGAGACACACCATTTTTATTCTTCCAAGCACTTCTGCCATTAATACTGTACCCTACAACTATTTCTGCTGCAAGCGTTGGGCTTGTGAATGTCCAATCTTGCGTAAAAATAAAATATTCATCAACTATACCTTTATCAAACAATAATTGCCGTTTATCTATGACCGACTTTGGTAAAGATGATGCTACATTTTCAGCAATCTTTGAACCTTTTAATACTGCAAAACCTTCTGAAACAGGTTTTCCACTTGCCTTAATGCCAGAACGCTCCTGCAAGGTAAAAAGCGAGATATTTCTATCATTTTTGCTATTCACAGAAGGTTCTAAAATTTTATGTCCTAATACCCCTAAAATCAAACGCATATTATCAATGAACTCATCCATTTCTGCACGATCCATTTCAGATATTGATGCTTCTGTTGGCACATTACTATTTATTACCTCATATCTTTTAGATTCTTTCGCCAAGATATAAAGATGATTTTCCAAATATTTTATATGCGCTTTATTTAAGTTATTATCCTTACTAATAAATACTATGCACTCTGTCCAGAAATCTTTTTCAAAAAGATGTTGCTTGAGCCTGTTTAATATATTTTCAGTTTCCCCTATATAAACCTGCTCTTCATCTGTTTCATCATTGCGCCCCAACAGAAAATACACGCCCGTATTACTCAAATCATCTCTATCCGTACATTGATTAACATATGTGCGTGGAATTTTATATGCCTTGCCTGTCCAATTAGAAAGTTCACTAATCCACCTTCCATCCGCCTGTCCATCAATTAGAAATTGCCGAATCGTTTTTCCTCTCACGATTATCCACCTTTCTATAAATAAACTAATATATATTCGCATAATCAAATATATCATCTAATTTTTCTGCAAATTCATTCCCAGTTTTGACAAATTTTTTTAACTTACCGTTTCCACTGCCTGTAACTGCTGTACTACCAACTGTTGCAACAATTCCATACGATCTTTTTTATTTTTCCCCTAATTAATCAGAGCAGCATTATAACTTTCCAAATTCTCAAGGATTAATAATTGATTTAGCGTTTCCACATCTTGCATAATTTCAATTCAGGGACAATCTGCTGTTTTCATCTGTCTTTAATCTCCTGTAATCCTTCATAATATATAGCTGAAATTCAGGAGAAATCCAAGTTGCAAAAGACATAGCAATATCGCTATGAGCAAATGTTCCTCCATAGCGCCCTGATTTTAAAACAATACCGATTGCTCCTGCTTGTTTCCTGAACCCCTCGAATTCGAGGGGTTTAAAATCTGGATTATGAAGTTTTTCCCACAAACCAAGAAATTCTATCACATCGCAATTTCTCATCCAATTCTGTATAACTGCTATTAGGTCATCACTTTTATATCTGGCTATGTCAGTCAAAGAACTAAATTCATTTTCAAAATCCTATGTATAAATACCAATATCTATTTCATTTACATGAATTGTATCCTTAATTATTTTCCCCATTGTTCCTCCTGTAATCGTATCACAAACTTTCTCATATGCCTAAGCCTCTACTTCCTATAGAAAATGTTAAACATCATTATTATCTTCCTGCATCTCCCGATACGCTTCAATATAAAACTTAATGCAACTCGGATATGTATATAAATACCTTCTACATACCTTTTTATACAAACCTAACATTTTTTCATCACATGCAAAGTCTAACAAATAATCAAGAAATTGCAACAATTCATCTTCTGATACTTCCCTGCTACACACATCATCTAACAATAACAAATAAATTTTATATTTTTTTATTTAACCAGATTATCTTCGTTGCTATCTGGTAATTTGCGGGACAAAAGTACAACCGTCTCCACATGCTCATCATTGTCCAAACCTATTTCCATGTCATGTTCAATGATAGAAAGATTCTTACATTTTATCAAAGAATCATGACCACTGGCTCAGCCGATGATTTATTTTTCCCCTATATCTGCCTATGGTTAGGTATAGAAGTGCGCCATAGTTTCTACAGAATATAATATAGTCACACCGTTACTTCATCACCTGCGCAAAAGCTTTTTATGTCTGCACACCACTTTTGAATGTTAGTTTCAATGTTTTGTTTTCCTTCCAAATGCGCCAAAACATGTTTCTTGTTTAATAAGTAAATGAAACATATAACTTCCTGTGCAGTTCTTCGTCGTTCTTCATCACTTAAAAAATGCAAATAATCCATGTCATCCAGACTATTTGTTCTCTCTAGCATGTGACTATCACCATTAAGCACAAGCCTGTACATTAGATTCTTGAAATAATCAATGTAATCTTTATCTCCAATCTGTTGTAAAATCGTATCATCACAGGAAATCTCTGCTATTCCTTTTTTATACACAAATGTTGAGAATGCCTCCATCACTCGTCGCATTGAGTTCCCAACAAGCAGAGCGTCATTCTCATTCTTACCACAAGCATAATCATATACCGTCTTCAAAATCTCAGAATATTCGTTTCGTTTTGTATAACTGAATGGGATAATCTCTTTGTTTTTCAATTCACAACAAGCATATGTAACTTTCTTTTGTCCGTTGCTTTCTCTCTTATATTCGTTACAAACCTCCTCTCCAATTTTTTGAAGATCATATAAACACTGAATATCATGTGTCATCACTAGAATTTGGCTTTCTGGATTGGTTTTAATAATATCGGCTACCTTAGCTTTCAGCAGTGACATAATTCCCACTTTGTTTTCAAAATCAAAACTTGATACAGGATCATCAATAACAAGGATTAGTTTTTTTGAATACCCGTCTTTCGCCTCCTGATTCATAATCAGTTCTGTAAAAAAGTAGCATAAAGCAATAATATTTCTTTCACCAACAGACACATTGTTAGGCTTTACTGCTTTTCCGTGGGCATACAATACATATTTATCATCCTCAACTTTGATTTCTAATCTATTCTTTGAAAAGAACACATATCTGAGACTCTTATTAATCAAGCTGACTGCTATTCTTATATTTTTCTTTCGAGATATTAAAACATTCAGCTCATCATTGAGATTTTTGATTTTCTCATCAGATTCTTTTAATGCTTCATCAGCTTGCTTCTGATCCCCCAAGGCTTGCTTCCATAACTTAATATCTCTAGAAATCTCATAATTCGCAATGGCCGCACTATCAGTAGTGAGATTTCTTTTAAGCGTTTCAATTTTTTTAACTGCATTGTTGTAAGTTTCTATTTCCTGCTGCAGCTTAGTCCTAAACAACTCATATTGTTCAAGTTTATCAATCAGGTAGCTCTCAAAATCAGTAATAGGTGTATATGGATGGTTAATCTTTTTAACAATAATTTCTCGTATCTTAAATATCTCCTTATTAATTTCTTCCACTACATCTTTACATTTCATATAATTAGGTGAATTTAAGACATCCATGCCAGAAAAATCAACGTTCAATTCCTGTATGATGCATTTTTTGAGGTTTTTCTCGTGAATATCAACTTCTTTCGATAATACTTTCTCTATACTACTAATCAAATCATGCTTCCCTTGATCCGAGATTTCCTGAAAGCAAAAAGGACATTTCTTTGTTTTTTCTTTTGAAAATACTGACTTCATTTCATTAATTTGATCTAATTTCCCGTCATCAATAAGCTGAAGAAGATATTGCTCACGATCTGACAACGTAGGTCTTTCAACTTTCTGTGAAAGAAGATTTTGTAATACCTTTTCATTATATGGGACATTCAGTTTCACAGTACTTCTGATCTGAGCTGCTTCATTTTCCCTTACCTGCCTTAACAGTTGAAGATTCTCTTCATAACGTTTTCTTAAATCCGCCAATGTTTCAGCAGGTTGCAACGCAATAATAGAATCAATTACTTTATCCGTAACGCTAGCATTGCGTTTACCATTATTAATAATCTTTTCTCGTTCAGCCCAATTTCCATCCCCAGACAATCCAAGGTTAATCTGAAATCTACAGTTACTTGGAGATTTTTTGCTATCTCTGTCTTTATATTCGTCAGCAGTCATTTTGAGTTCAGTATTTCTGTTAGATTCAGCCTCAATTCTAAGCTCCAAATCCAATATTTTATCTTCAAGATCACCCAACTCACCCAAAAGAATAATTGTGTTTAGCCCATCATCTCGTATTTTAACACGTGAACTAACATAATCTTCATTAAACACATGAATGCACTGAGTATCTGAAAAAGCAGCATCTTCCTGACCAAATAATGCAGCTTGGACTATATCATCAACTACATCCCCTTTTGCCTTACGCACAGCCTTAGAAATTGTACTCTTTCCAGAACCATTTTTTCCGTAAAGAAGTGATATTCTGTCTTCATGCATAAATAATTCCAACTCAGTTTCTTCAGTAAAAAAACCGCCTTTAAACTTTATCTTTTTTAGCATCTTATCCTCCCATTAAAGCCATTTGAAAATGCCTGAGTATATACATAATAGCTTTTTCTTAACCTGTGCGATTTAAAATTAGATACTTTAAATCCATACTTTTCAAGCACATAATCTGGAATTTGTTTATAAGTAACTTTATTCTCAACACATGTTAAGTCCATTTCATCAATCAGAAATTCCACTCTAATATGCTTTTTAAATGTAGTTTTGAGAGCAACACGATTGTCTCATCTTGTTTTTTATTTGCCCAAACCAGTCATATATTAATTTCGATGTAAAAAATACAACTGGAGCTGCCGTTGATTTTTTACATATAATTATTGAATGACAATCCAACTCCCATCACGCTTTGAACCAACTCTTTCTATGACTTTTTTATTCTGCAGAGAAATAAATGCACGTTCTATGGTTCTTTTTGTCACACCTATCTTTGCAGCCAATTCATCAGAAGTGTATTCCGAATCTTCTATTAGCAAAGAAACAACTTTCTTTTCAGTTTTGTTCAAACCGACATTCAAACCGACATTCAAACCGACATTTTCAGTTTTTAACTTATTCAAAACTTCTTCATCAAATGGAATTGTACAACGGATATAGTTATCTTCTATTTCAAAAACTTCTTCTCCATACTTCTTTACAATGGTTGGAATCCCATGTCCAGTATGTTCGGTTAATCCTATGCTGAGAAAAATTCTCATTAGTGTTGCATTTCTTGGTTTACTGATTCCTTCAAAGAATTGCTCTTTTGGCAGACCACTTGGCAGACCACCATGAGATAAAATTTCCAAACGATTGTCAAACATTGAAATTTGTGGTTCTGTAATTGTCCAGTCATTATGAACCAAGGCGTTTAATATTGCTTCATTGACACAATCAAAATCAAATAAATAAGTATCTTTTCTTGGTCTAACTGTTGTATCAGAAATGCAGATGTTTTCTGCTTGAAGACGATTTTTGATTTTATCATAAGAAGTAATAATACACCTATGTCCATAATCACTTCGTTCAGAAATCGCCGATTTATCTTTTCCCTTAAACTTCACAAATATCAAAGGAACATTATTTTTATCTGCTAATAATTCAGCTAAAAGATTGTAATCACCATTTTGATTTCTTAAATTCAAGTTTGCTTCGAAAGTTTTATCATCTAAGTGATAATCTTTTGCACTATAATAAATCTTCAATTCTTTAAATGATAAATTCAATTGACTTGCTCTCTTTTTTAACATATATTCTGAATCAATAAATTTATTTTCGTATCGAACTCGAATCTGTTCAGTTGTCATTTCTCTGCAAGTCGTTCCAACTCTTATTGAACAGCCAGCAGATGAAAAGCCATATTTCTTCTTACAATAAATATGTTTAATTCCCTTTGATACATTAACAATAATCAATGTTTTTCCATCTTCAAATCGGATTTCCGAACTCACTTCATCTTGTGGGTTGGGTTCAATTTGCGTAGTTATAATATCAGATATTTTCTTAAAGGTTTCATCAATTTTATCAACACCGACAACCGTTCCATCATCTTTAACACCGACGACAATTGTGCCACCGGAAGCATTTAAAAATGAAACAATTTCTTTGCAGATAACATCCGTATATTTTTCTTTCAACTCCATAGATTCTGATTCAATATATTTTGGCATTTCACATCACCTCAATTTGCATTATATATAGTATACCGACAAAAGTCAATTATATGCTGACATTCAAACCGACATTTTTCTATCATTCCACGAAAACAACATTATCCTCGTTATCTATCTTTACTGCAATAGGAATTTTGAATCTTGTTTCATCATGTTCCATTAACCTCCTTCCTTCAGATTTTTAGCGAGAAAAATAGAGCATCTGCTTATCATTTCGATTTAAGCAAATACTCTATGTGAAATTTTATCTTTCAGTTTTTAAATCATCTTAAAATATATAAATACATCTTTTATTGCTTCCTCTTTTTCAGCAGTGCAAATTAGTTTTTTTGAACTATCACATTTGGGTTTGTTATAGTTTTCTCTTTCCTTAATCCCACTTTTTTCTTTACCTGTGCGATATACAAGCTACTGACTTTCAATCCCGTATGCTCCAGTACATAATCCTTAATCTCCTCATATGTGGCTTTGCTCTCCGCCGCCGTTAAATCTCACTCGTTTTCAATTCCACTTCTATATTCTGTTTTGTATGAAGTTTGGAAAGCAACACTACACATTCCACATGCCCACTATGCCCAAACTGATCCACCCCTCTGCCTCTCACAACTTCATACCCATTCTCCCCAAGATACTTCAAATCCCTCGCCAACGTAGCGCTGTCACAGCTCACATACACAATCCTCTCCGGCTGCATCCTCACCATCGTATTCAGACATGCTTCGTCGCACCCCTTCCTTGGCGGATCCACTACAATTACATCCGCATAAATCCGTTCTTCTTCATACTTCTTAGGCAGTACTTCCTCAGCCTTTCCCACAAAAAACTCCGCATTTTCAATATGATTTATCCGGGCATTCTGTTTTGCATCTTCAATGGCCTGGGGCACGATTTCCACGCCGTAAACCTGCTTAGCCTTTTTTGCCAGAAACAAGGAAATTGTTCCGATTCCACAATATAAATCCCATACGGTTTCCTTTCCTGTCAATCCTGCATATTCCAATGCCAGTCCATAAAGCTTTTCCGTCTGGACCGGGTTTACCTGATAAAAGGACAAGGGCGAAATCCTGAATTTGGTTTCTCCGATATAATCTTCAATATAAGACTTTCCCCATAGGGTTTCCGCTCTGTCACCCATAATGACATTGGTGTTTTTTGTATTTGGGCTGATGGAAATACTCACAATCTTTTTTTCCAAGGTAAGCCCACGCAAACCTTCTACAAATTCCTTACTCTTTGGAAGGCATTTTCCGTTTATCACAAGGCAGACCATGATTTCCCCCGTAGCAAAGCCGGTACGGATCAATACATGGCGCACCAGGCCTTCTCCGCTTTGCTCATGATAGGCAGGGATGTGATATTTCTCCATAAATGCAAGGATATATTCCAGTATGATTTTATTTTCCTTTGGACCCAGACAGCAGTCGGTATTTGCCACTATAGAATGTGTCCTTCCCGCATAGAAGCCTGCAATCAGCTTTCCCTCTTTATCCGTCCCAATGGGATACTGTGCCTTATTTCTATAATGATACGGCTCTTCCATTCCTACGATTGGCTCCATTACCCGGTCTAACAGCTCTTTGGAAAATCCACCGATTCTTTGCAAATTATTCTTTATTTTATTTTCCTTCCATTCCAACTGCTTTTCGTAGCTCATTGCCTGAATCTGGCATCCGCCGCATTGTCTGTGAAATGCGCATTTCGGCTCAACACGAAAAGAAGAAGGCTTAAGCACCTTCTCTAGCTTTCCATAGGCATAATTCTTTTTTGCCTTCATGATTTTCGCCTGTACCAGATCTCCAATTATGGCATCCTTTACAAAAATCGGATATCCCTGACACTTTCCGATACCTTCGCCATCAGAACCCATATCTTCAATGGTAATCGTTATTAAATCATTTTTCTTAAAATGTATCTGTTCCATTTTCTCACACCAAGTTAGCTATTGCTAATCCATTTCCGTTGCCTTTACATTGGATTCAAATAATCGGTTATATCCAAGCCAGCCTGTTTCCTTTGTTCCCTCTAAAAGCTCGGTAAAGGTTTCCATTTTGGCATCCGTATTGTCTGCAAAATTCAGCGCCACTGCCTCAATAATAGCGGGCTTTTTGGGAGAACCGTATTCATATTCCCCATGATGTGACAATATACAATGCTTGATTTCTCCGGCCACTTTCTTGGGAAAATCCGGTATTTTTGCGATTTTCTCCCCTATCATTTCACTGCCGATTACGATATGACCTAACAGCTGCCCTTCATCCGTATAATCATTTTTCGGAAACAGGGATAATTCCCTGGTCTTTCCTATATCATGAAGCATGGCGGATGCTATGAGCAGATCCCTGTTTAAAATGGGATAGGCGCTCACATAATAATCGCAAAGCTTTGTAACACTCAGGCTATGCTCTAAAAGTCCTCCCACAAATCCGTGATGTACGCTCTTTGCGGCAGACGAGGATTTAAATGCCTTGATAAACTCCTCATCCTCCACAAAAAAGCTTTCCAACAGTTTTTTTATGTAGGGATTTTCAATTTTTTTAATATAAGAAAGGATTTCTCCAAACATATCCTCTATATTTTTTTTGCTGACAGGAAGATAATCAGCAGGATTATATTCTCCTTCCTGACATCTTCTAATCCGTTTTATATTGATCTGGTTGGCTCCCTGAAAAGAATTTACCTCACCATACACTTCAATGTAATCAAACACATCAAAATCCGCGATTCCTGCACTGTTTGGCTCCCAGATTTTCCCGTCTATTGTTCCGGTCTTATCCTGAAGAATAATGTTTTCATAAGGTTTCCCGTTTTTTGTTATGGCAGACTGCTTAAATTTGCACAAATATATGTCAAATACTCTGTCTCCCTCTCTATAATCCTGAATATATTTCATTATTTTTCTCCTTCCTTCAAGGTCATTTCCACTTCCATATCAATATACTCCCCACCGCTGTAGCGTTTTATGAAAAGCTTTATGGTATCGCCGGGCGTCTTTGACAAAATCACATTTCTATATTCCTGAAAAGAACTGATATCCGTAGTCTCCACCCGCACGATTACATCATTGTTCAAAATACCGGCTTCCATGGCCGGGGACTGCATTTCTACTTCCGTTACATATGCCCCATAAGGCATACCTCCGTTTTCATGTGCCTCCCTTGTTACATCCATACCAAGAATGCCTCCATAGGAAAGGGTTTCCCCATTGGATAGCTTTTCAATGCTTCCTTTCAACTCAGATATTGCAATTGCCGACAAAATATCGCCCTTCCTTAGTTCCATGGATTGCTTTGTAATCACTCCCAAAACCTCTCCGGACAAATTGATGAACACGCCGCTTGCATTCTCGCTTCCATACATATCCGTATCCAGTATTTTATACAACCCGTCCGCTACATTCAAAGTATTTCCGGTTGCCGTTACCACACCATAGGACAGGGAACCGCTCTGCCCCAAAGGACTTCCGATGGCAATCACAGGTCTTCCAAGTATCGTACTTTTGTTAGAGATGCCTAACTGGGCAATGGCAATTCCTTCTTTTTCTTCCGGGCGCATTCCGGAATACTTTACACCGAATATCCCCAGTCCCGTCTGGTGGTCCACAGCCTTCAGGTCTGCCGCCCTTACTATGCCGTTTTGAAAAGCCACATGATATTCACTGGCATCAGACAATTGAGCAGCCTCTGCCAATATGAGATATTCCACCCCATTATCGGCAACGACCACACCCGAAATACTATTCTCATTTTCAAAGGTACCCAGAAGCCAGTCGCTGTCCTGACTTACTCCGGTGACGGTTGTCATAAAAGCTTCCGACCTGGCGGCCAGTTCATAGAGGCTCTCATAAATAGTTCCATATTTTTCTACAGATATCTCTCCTGTATCCGCTGTATCTATCTGCTGCAATATATTGGCTTCAAGCTCCTCCTGCAGATCATTTTCCGTAAGCATGGATTCCGGAAGAATCTCTTCTTCCTCTGCCGGAAATTCCACCTTGGTAATCTCCTCCGGATACAGCTTATTGCTGATAACAGGCTCTAATATCAAAAAAGTAAAACAGGCAACCATGCCGAATACCACTGCCGAAAATACAGTGATCATAGTCCGGCGGACAAGCTTTCTCCTGTTCACAGGACGCTCTTTTATGGTCTCCCGCATAAAATAAAAGGATTCGTTATTTTGTCCTGCTTTGTTTTCCTGTTGGTCCATTTTCTGCTCCTTTTATATGAAGTTATTTGAACGTAGATGGCTTGGGGG
>CAMWWJ010000013.1 GCA_947177925.1 uncultured Lachnospiraceae bacterium | reverse complement strand
GCCCGGCGCCAATGGCAAGAGCCTCTGACTGAAAATTGCCCACCCCTGAAAATTGCCCCCTATAAATTGATTGACGATAATTTCGTCTCATATTATAATAGGAAAAGTCAGTCAAGGGTATAAAATATTGCCCTTGCTTTTTTCTGTAAAAAATACATCAACTAAAGGAGAAGAAAATGAGTGGATCAATTGGTTACATAATGCTTGCGTTTGCACTATACTTAACCGGCATGATTATCATAGGTGCCATTTATGCAAAGAAAAATAATAGTTCCGAAGATTACTTTCTGGGAGGGAGAAGTCTGTCCGGGTTTGTGGCTGCTTTGTCGGCACAGGCATCGGATATGAGTGGCTGGCTGTTAATGGGCCTGCCGGGAAGTGTGTATGCTTTTGGAACGGGACAGTCCTGGATAGCAATCGGGCTGTTTCTTGGAACGGTATTCAACTGGCTTGTTATTTCGAAAAGACTCAGGAGATATACGATACGGGCAAATAATTCCTTAACTCTGCCTACCTACTTTGAAAACAGGTTTCATGATAAAAAGAGAATTCTTTTGTTTATCTCTTCCGTTACTATCGTAATTTTCTTTCTGGTTTATACTGCTTCTGCTCTGGCGGCAGGAGGTAAGCTGTTTTCCTCTGTGTTTGGAGTGGAATATAAAATTGCGCTGACCATTGGTGCCTTTGTTATTCTGGTCTATACTTTTTTGGGCGGCTTTATGGCAGTGTGTGTTACTGATTTTGTACAGGGAACTTTAATGCTGGTTGCTATTTTGGCAGTGCCTTTGCTTGCCTTGAAGCTGGTTGGAACAGGGAACCTGTCGGCTGCATTGGAACAGACCAATGTAGCAGGAGGCGCAGTTTCTTATTTAAATATTTTAGATAACGGCGGGAAGCCTTTTACGGCAGTGGAAATCATTTCCCAATTGGCCTGGGGGCTTGGCTATTGCGGAATGCCTCATATCTTAGTGCGCTTTATGGCAGTAAAGGATGAAAAGGAACTGAAAAAATCCAAAGGAATTGCAATTGGATGGGTTGCATTGTCCCTGTTTTTTGCCTGTGTGATCGGTGTGGTGGGAAGAGCTTACCTGCCCGGCGTATTAGAAGGCAGTGAATCTGAAAATGTATTTATCAATATGATAATTAAAATGTTTACCCAGGATTTCAAACTGCCGGTGATTGGCGGTATTTTCCTTTGCGGTATTCTGGCCGCTATTATGTCTACGGCGGATTCTCAGCTTTTAGTGAGCGCCTCTTCCGTGGCAGAGGATATTTTTAAGGGAATCGTGAAAAAAGATGCGGACAATAAGACTGTTTTAAAAGTCAGCAGGATTACGGTGTTTGTGATAGCGATACTGGCATATTTCATTGCCTTGAATCCAAATAATTCCATTATGGGACTGGTTTCCAATGCGTGGGCAGGACTTGGTGCGGCATTTGGGCCAATCGTGCTGTTATCCCTGTTCTGGAAACGAACCAACTTTGCAGGAGCGGTTGCGGGAATTGTATCCGGTGCATTAACGGTTATTGTCTGGGACTATATCCCTCTTGTTGCCAATGGAGAGGGAGTAAATATCACATTAGGAGCAAGTACAGGACTCTATTCACTGGCAATTGGTTTTGTGATTGGCGTTGTAGCAATTGTGATTGCAAGTCTTAGCACAAAAGCTCCAACAGATGAGATTTTGAAGGAATTTGAAGACGTAAAGAATGGAAATATAGCGTAAATCCGGATGAAAAAGATAAAAAAACCGGATTGTACGAAAAAAAGAACAATTTTTTCGGAAAAGGGGTTGCAAAACCCCTTTTTCTCATGTATACTAGCAATTGCTGTGGCATGATAGCTTTGAAGCGTGAGGTTGCTGCGGGTTCTTATTCAAAAGGGACTGCAGGTTTTCCGTGGAGCGAATGTCAAGTTAGGAAACTGACGACAAGTCACTGTACAAAATAAAACGTCTGTCAAAGGGACAGAAACAACGTGTGAAAGTCATAAGGACACACACGGGAGAGTGTACAGTCACCGCTTGTCGTACTTAAAGAAACAAAAGTGCGAAAAGGAGGCGACTTTTTTTATGGCAAGCCAAGTAATGAGAATTACACTGAAAGCCTATGAACATCAATTAGTTGATGCTTCAGCAAAAAAAATCATCGAAACAGTTAAGAAGAACGGATCACAGGTAAGCGGACCGGTACCTCTTCCTACCAAGAAGGAAGTTGTTACTATCTTAAGAGCTACCCACAAGTACAAAGATTCCAGAGAACAGTTTGAGCAGAGAACTCACAAGAGACTGATCGATGTAATCGCACCGACCCAGAAGACGGTTGATGCGTTGCAAAGACTTGAAATGCCGGCAGGTGTGTACATCGGCATCAAGATGAAAAACAAATAATAAGCAACAGAACAGACTAAGATCCTTAATTGGTTGATATAATTTCTTATATTACCTGGATCTAGTATGAACGGCGAGGCAGAAGCTTATGACCCGTTCCGCTGTAGAAACAAGGAGGTAACAGAATGAAGAAAGCTATTTTAGCAACAAAAGTCGGAATGACTCAAATCTTCAATGAAGACGGTACCTTAATTCCAGTTACTGTGCTTCAGGCAGGACCATGTGTGGTAACCCAGATCAAGACAGTTGATAATGACGGTTACAGCGCAGTTCAGGTTGGTTTTGTTGACAAGAAAGACAAAATCATCAACAAAGACAAGAACGGCAAAAAAGAAGTAATCCACAGACATGGTACAACGAAAGCGGAGAAAGGCCACTTTGACAAGGCTGGCGTTTCCTCTAAGAGATATGTGAGAGAATTCAAATTTGAAAACGCAGAAGAATATGCATTGGCACAGGAAATCAAGGCAGATATCTTTGAAAACGGAGATAAGGTAGATGCTTCCGCTATTACAAAGGGTAAAGGTTTCCAGGGCGCTATTAAGAGACATGGACAGTCCAGAGGACCTATGGCTCACGGTTCCAAGTTCCACCGTCATGCAGGTTCCAATGGTGCATGTTCCAGTCCGTCCAAAGTATTTAAGGGCAAAAAGATGCCGGGACATATGGGCTGCAAGAAGGTTACGATTAAGAACCTTGAAGTAGTAAGAGTAGATGCTGAGCAGAACTTACTTTTAGTAAAAGGTGCAGTACCGGGACCTAAAAAAGCTTTAGTAACCATCAAAGAAACCACTAAGGCTGAAGCTTAATTAGGATGAAAGGAGGACCATTCAGATGGCAAACGTATCTGTTTATAATATGGAAGGCAAAGAAGTTGAAAAAATCGACTTAAGCGATGCGGTATTTGGTGTTGAAGTAAATGAACATTTAGTACACATGGCAGTTGTTCAACAGCTTGCAAATAATCGTCAGGGAACACAGAAAGCAAAAACACGCTCTGAAGTTTCCGGCGGCGGAAGAAAACCTTGGAGACAGAAAGGAACAGGTCATGCAAGACAGGGTTCCACAAGATCTCCACAATGGACAGGAGGCGGAGTTGTATTTGCTCCAACACCAAGAGACTATTCTTTCAAGTTAAATAAGAAAGAAAAAAGAGCAGCTTTAAAATCCGCTCTTACAAGCAGAGTACAGGAAAACAAGCTGATTGTAGTAGATGAATTGAAGTTCGACGAAATCAAAACCAAGAATTTCAAGAGAGTCATGGATAACTTAAATGTAAAGAAGGCATTGGTAGTCATTGCTGACAATGATCAGAATGTAGTGCTGAGCGCAAGAAACATTCCTACAATCCAGACAGCTTCTACAAACACCATCAATGTATATGACATTATGAAAGCAGGAACCGTTGTTCTTACAAAGGATTCCGCTAAGAAAATCGAGGAGGTGTACGCATAATGGCAGCGCTTCAATATTATGATGTAATCCTCAAACCAGTGATTACAGAAAAGAGCATGTCCGGCATGGGAGAAAAGAAATACACTTTCTTAGTTCATCCGGAAGCAAACAAGACACAGATCAAAGAAGCAGTTGAAAAAATGTTCGAAGGAACAAAGGTAAAGAAAGTAAATACCATGAACGCAGACGGTAAGAAGAAAAGACGCGGCATGGTAGTGGGCAAAACTGCAAAGACCAAAAAGGCAATCGTTCAGTTAACGGAAGAAAGCAAGGATATCGAAATCTTCACAGGACTGTAAAATTGCATGAATAAATGAAAACGGAGAGTCCCCGTTGCCAAGGCAACAGGGAAAGTTAAGGAAAGTCCCCATCGCCTGACGGCTCAGGGGAAAGTATGTACAGTAAAGTACGACAATAAAACAACCGAAAGGAGAAACAATCATGGGAATCAAGACATATAACCCATATACACCTTCCAGAAGAAATATGACTGGTTCTGATTTTTCCGAGATTACAAAGACTACTCCTGAAAAATCACTTTGTGTTTCCAAAAAGAAAAATGCCGGTCGTAACAATCAGGGTAAAATTACTGTAAGACACCGCGGAGGCGGTTCTAGAAGAAAATATAGAATCATCGACTTTAAGAGACGTAAGGACGGTATTCCGGCAACTGTAATCGGTATCGAATACGATCCGAACAGAACAGCAAACATCGCGCTGATCTGCTATGCAGACGGTGAAAAAGCATATATCATCGCTCCGGAAGGATTAACAGACGGAATGAAGGTTATGAACGGTGAAACTGCTGAAATTAAAGTTGGCAATTGCTTACCTCTTGCAAATATCCCGGTAGGTACTCAGGTACACAACGTGGAATTGTATCCGGGAAAAGGCGGCCAGTTAGTTCGTTCCGCAGGCAACAGCGCACAGCTGATGGCAAAGGAAGGAAAGTATGCAACACTTCGTCTTCCTTCAGGCGAAATGAGAATGGTGCCAATCATCTGCAGAGCTTCTATTGGTGTTGTAGGAAATACAGACCACAACTTAGTGAACATTGGTAAAGCAGGACGTAAACGTCACATGGGTATCAGACCTACTGTTCGCGGTTCCGTTATGAACCCTAATGACCATCCACACGGTGGTGGTGAAGGAAAGACTGGTATCGGTCGTCCGGGTCCATGCACACCTTGGGGCAAACCGGCTCTTGGTCTTAAGACTCGTAAGAAAAATAAACAATCTAACAAGTTGATCGTAAGAAGAAGAGACGGCAGATCATTTAAATAGGAGGAGAAGAAATGGCTAGATCACTGAAAAAAGGACCATTCGCTGACAAAAGCTTACTGAAAAAAGTAGATGCTATGAACGAAGCAGGAAACAAACAAGTAATCAAGACTTGGTCTCGTCGTTCTACGATTTTCCCATCATTTGTTGGACATACAATCGCAGTACATGACGGCAGAAAGCACGTTCCTGTATATGTAACAGAAGACATGGTTGGACACAAATTAGGTGAATTTGTTGCAACCAGAACCTATAGAGGACATGGAAAAGACGAAAAGAAATCAAAAGTAAGATAATTTTGAAAGGAGGTTTCATCCATGGCAAAAGGACATAGATCCCAGATTAAAAGAGAGAGAAATGCACAAAAGGATACAAGACCCAGCGCAAAATTATCTTACGCAAGAGTATCCGTACAGAAAGCATGTTTCGTATTAGATGCCATCAGAGGCAAAGACGTACAGACAGCACTGGCTATCTTAGAATACAATCCAAGATATGCTTCCAGTGTGATTAAGAAATTATTACAATCAGCAATCGCAAACGCAGAAAACAATAATGGAATGAACGCAGAGAACCTTTATATTGCTGAATGTTACGCAAACAAAGGTCCTACAATGAAAAGAGTAAGACCAAGAGCACAGGGCAGGGCTTATAGAATCGAAAAGAGAATGAGCCACATTACAGTTGTGCTTGATGAAAGATAGGAGGAAAGATCATGGGACAAAAAGTTAATCCTCACGGCTTAAGAGTCGGCGTTATTAAAGATTGGGATTCCAAATGGTATGCGGATGCTGATTTTGCAGATTTCCTGGTAGAAGACTATAATATCAGAACATACCTGAAGAAAAAATTATACAGCGCAGGTGTTTCCAAGATTGAAATCGAAAGAGCATCTGACAGAGTAAAAGTAATCATCTATACTGCAAAACCGGGCGTAGTCATCGGTAAGGGCGGTGCAGAGATCGAAGTAACCAAAAAAGAGCTTTCTAAGTTAACCGATAAGAAGGTTTTAGTAGACATTAAGGAAATCAAGAGACCTGACAAGGATGCACAGTTAGTTGCAGAAAACATTGCACTTCAATTAGAAAACCGTGTATCTTTCAGAAGAGCTATGAAGTCCTGCATGGGAAGAACCATGAAGGCAGGCGCTCTTGGTATCAAAGCAGCTTGTTCAGGACGTCTTGGCGGTGCTGATATGGCACGTACCGAATTCTACAGCGAAGGTACGATTCCACTTCAGACACTTCGTGCAGATATTGACTATGGATTCGCTGAAGCAGACACTACTTACGGCAAGATTGGCGTAAAGGTATGGGTTTACAAAGGCGAAGTACTTCCTACTAAGGGAAATAAGGAAGGGAGCGATAAATAATGTTAATGCCTAAAAGAGTGAAACGTCGTAAACAGTTCCGCGGAAGCATGGCAGGAAAAGCGACTAGAGGAAATACAATCAGTTACGGTGAATACGGTATTGTGGCTATGGAGCCATGCTGGATTCGTTCCAATCAGATCGAAGCAGCCCGTGTTGCCATGACCCGTTATATCAAACGTGGTGGTAAGGTCTGGATCAAGATTTTCCCGGACAAACCGGTAACTACAAAACCAGCAGAAACTCGTATGGGTTCCGGTAAAGGTACCCTGGAATACTGGGTAGCAGTTGTGAAGCCAGGCCGTGTAA
Organism: uncultured Lachnospiraceae bacterium; assembly: GCA_947177925.1. Classification (GTDB taxonomy): domain Bacteria; phylum Bacillota; class Clostridia; order Lachnospirales; family Lachnospiraceae; genus RGIG3040. Next base: position 15,279 of record CAMWWJ010000013.1, on the reverse strand, counting down.
TGTTTGAAATCTCCGGTGTAGCAGAAGAGACAGCCAGAGAAGCATTACGTCTTGCAACACATAAGCTTCCATGCAAATGTAAAATTGTTTCTAAAGCAGACTTGGAAGGCGGTGTATCAAATGAAAACTAATAAATTTGTAGAAGATTTAAAGACAAAATCAGCTGCAGAATTAGCGGAAGAGTTAGTAGCTGCTAAAAAAGAACTTTTCAATTTGAGATTCCAGAATGCAACCAACCAGTTAGATAATACTAGCAGAATCAAGGAAGTAAGAAGAAATATTGCCAGGATTCAGACAGTGATTACTGAAAAAGCGAAAGTTGCAGAATAACAACAGGTTAAGAAACGTTAGAAAGGAGTCAAGACCGTGGAAAGAAATTTAAGAAAAACACGTACCGGTAAGGTCGTAAGCAATAAAATGCAGAAAACAATCGTTGTTGCAGTTGAAGACCACGTAAAGCACCCGCTTTACAAGAAAATCGTAAAGAGGACTTACAAATTAAAAGCTCATGACGAAAATAATGAATGCAACATCGGAGATACCGTAAAAGTAATGGAAACAAGACCATTGTCCAAGGATAAGAGATGGAGACTTGTGGAAATCGTTGAAAAAGTGAAATAGTGCAGGAGGATTATTAGCATGATACAACAAGAAAGTAGATTGAGAGTTGCTGATAACACCGGTGCAAAAGAATTATTATGTATCAGAGTTATGGGCGGTTCTACAAGAAGATATGCAAACATCGGCGATGTGATCGTTGCTACCGTTAAAGATGCAACACCAGGCGGTGTTGTAAAAAAAGGCGATGTGGTAAAAGCCGTAGTTGTACGTACTGTAAAAGGCGCTCGTCGTAAAGACGGTTCTTATATTAGATTTGATGAAAATGCTGCTGTTATCATTAAAGATGATAAGACACCAAGAGGAACTCGTATTTTTGGACCAGTAGCAAGAGAGCTTCGTGACAAACAATTCATGAAAATTGTTTCCCTGGCTCCGGAAGTATTATAGGAGGTTACCCTATGGCAACAATGAAGATTAAAAAAGGCGATACAGTAAAAGTTATGGTTGGCGATGCAATCAAATGCAGAGGCAAGGAAGGAAAGGTTATTTCCGTAGACCATAAGAAAAACAGAGTGGTAGTAGAAGGCGTAAATCTTGTTTCCAAGCATACAAAGCCATCTGCTGCAAATCAAAACGGCGGAATTATTCAAAAGGAAGCACCTATCGATCTTTCAAACGTTATGTATCTTCACAATGGCAAGCCAACCAAGATTGGTTTTAAGGTGGAGAACGGCAAAAAGGTTCGTTATGCAAAATCTACAGGTGAAGTAATTGATTAATTCTAAGGAAGGAGGTCGAAACAGGTGAGTAGACTCAAAGATATGTATAAAAACGAAATCGTAGATGCTATGATTAAAAAGTTTGAATATAAAAATGTTATGGAAGTGCCAAAGCTTGACAAAATCGTTATCAACATGGGTGTTGGTGAAGCAAAGGACAATGCCAAGATCTTAGAATCAGCGGTAAAAGATTTAGAAACGATTTCCGGACAGAAAGCGGTACTGACAAAGGCTAAAAATTCAGTGGCAAACTTCAAGATCAGAGAAGGAATGCCAATCGGATGTAAGGTTACGCTTCGTGGGGAAAAGATGTATGAGTTCTTAGATCGTTTAGTGAACTTGGCATTGCCTCGTGTACGTGACTTCCGCGGCGTGAATCCAAATGCTTTTGACGGCAGAGGAAATTATGCCCTTGGTATTAAGGAGCAGCTTATTTTCCCCGAAATCGAATATGATAAGGTGGATAAAGTAAGAGGTATGGACGTAATTTTCGTTACTACAGCAAAGACAGACGAAGAAGCTCGTGAATTATTGGCATTATTCAATATGCCATTTGCAAAATAAGTAGGTAAGTCCCCATCGCCAACGGCTCAGGGGAATAGTAAGGAGGTAAATTCATGGCTAAAACAGCAATGAAAGTGAAACAGCAGCGCAAACCGAAATTCTCCACAAGAGAATATACACGTTGCAGAATCTGTGGACGTCCACACGCATATTTAAGAAAATACGGAATCTGCAGAATCTGTTTCCGTGAGTTAGCATATAAAGGACAAATCCCAGGCGTTAAGAAAGCAAGCTGGTAAGGGGAAAGTAAAGGAGGCAACTGAAATGACAATGAGCGATCCAATTGCAGATATGCTTACAAGAATCCGTAATGCAAACACTGCAAAACATGATACAGTTGATATCCCTGCATCTAAAATGAAAATTGCTATTGCCGACATTCTTTTAGATGAAGGTTATATTAAAAAATATGATTTGGTAGAAGACGGAAACTTCAAGACAATCCGTGTTACTTTAAAATATGGCGCAGATAAGAATGAAAAAATCATTACCGGCCTTAAGAGGATTTCAAAGCCTGGTCTTCGTGTATATGCAGGCAAGGATGAGCTTCCAAGAGTACTTGGAGGACTTGGTGTTGCAATCATTTCTACAAATCAAGGCGTTGTAACTGATAAAAAGGCCAGACAGCTTAACATAGGCGGAGAAGTTCTTGCTTTTGTATGGTAATACTGGCAAAGTAAAATAATAGGAGGTACGGGCATGTCACGTATAGGAAGAATGCCAATCGCAGTACCGGCAGGAGTAACTGTTGATATTGCAGAAAATAATAAAGTGACTGTAAAAGGTCCAAAGGGAACATTGGAAAGAGTGTTACCCGGGGAAATGGAAATCAAGCTTGAAGGAAATGAAGTTCTTGTAACAAGACCTAACGATTTAAAGAAAATGAAATCCTTACACGGCTTAACAAGAACTTTGATCAACAACATGGTAGTAGGTGTTACAGAAGGCTACGAGAAAAAGCTGGAAGTAAACGGTGTTGGTTACAGAGCAGCAAAGCAGGGTAAAAAGTTAACCTTATCATTAGGATATTCCCATCCGGTTGAAATGGAAGATCCGGAAGGCATCGAAACTGTTTTAGACGGACAGAACATCATTATCGTTAAGGGTATCGATAAAGAAAAAGTTGGCCAATTCGCAGCTGAAATCAGAGATAAGAGAAGACCTGAGCCATATAAGGGCAAAGGTATTAAATATGCTGATGAAACAATCAGACGTAAAGTTGGTAAGACTGGTAAGAAATAGATAAGGAGAGTAACAAAATGGTTAAAAAAGAATCAAGAGCAAAAGTTCGTATCAAAAAACACAAAAAAATTCGTAACCGTTTTTCAGGTACTGCTGAAAGACCACGTTTGGCTGTGTTTAGAAGCAATAATCATATGTATGCTCAAATTATCGACGATACAGTTGGAAACACATTAGTAGCAGCATCTACGCTTGAAAAGGACGTAAAGGCTGAGCTGAAAAAGACCAACGACGTTGAAGCAGCAGCATACTTAGGAACCGTGATTGCAAAAAAAGCATTGGAAAAAGGCATTAAAGAAGTAGTCTTTGACAGAGGCGGCTTTATATATCAGGGTAAAATCGCAGCATTAGCAGATGCAGCCAGAGAAGCTGGCTTAGAATTCTAGGAAGGAAGGAGAACATCACATGAAACGTACAATCATTGATACCAGCAACATGGAATTAACCGAAAAAGTAGTTTCCATCAAACGTGTAACTAAGGTTGTTAAAGGTGGTCGTAACTTCCGATTCACTGCTTTAGTTGTAGTAGGAGATGGCAACGGACATGTAGGCGCAGGTCTTGGAAAGGCAGCAGAAATTCCGGAAGCTATCCGCAAAGGAAAAGAAGATGCAGCAAAGAGACTTGTTTCTGTTGCATTGGATGAAAATAACAGTATTACACATGATACACTTGGAGGATTTGGAAGTGCTTCCGTACTTCTTAAGAGAGCTCCTGAAGGTACAGGTGTTATCGCAGGCGGTCCTGCACGTAGCGTGTGCGAGCTTGCAGGCATTAAGAACATCCGTACAAAATCTTTAGGATCCAACAATAAGCAAAATGTTGTTTTAGCAACTATTGAAGGATTAAGCCAGTTAAAAACTCCAGAAGAAGTAGCTAAGAACCGTGGTAAATCCGTGGATGAGATCATGGCTTAAGGAAACTCCCCATCGCCAATGGCTTAGGGGAAAGGCGGAAACTCCCCATCGCCAAAGAGCTCAGGGGAAAGGTAAGGAGGAATAAAAAGATGGCAGACAAAACATTAAAAATTACCTTAGTGAAATCTACAATCGGTGCGATTCCAAAGCACAGAGCTACGGTAGCAGCACTTGGTTTAAAGAAATTGAACAAAACTGTAGAGCTTCCTGACAATGCAGCAACAAGAGGAATGATCAAACAGGTTTGTCACTTAGTGAAAGTAGAAGAAGCTTAATAAGAAAAGACAAGGAGGTGTGGTCATGGAATTATATAATTTAAAACCTGCAGAGGGTTCCAAGCACAGCGATAATTTTAGAAGAGGCCGTGGACACGGTTCAGGCAATGGAAAGACAGCCGGCAAGGGTCATAAAGGCCAGAAGGCTCGTTCAGGAGCACCGAGAGTGGGCTTTGAAGGTGGTCAGATGCCATTATACAGAAGAATTCCTAAGAGAGGTTTTACAAACCGCAATACAAAGGAAATCGTTGCAATCAATGTTTCTGTATTGGATAGATTTGATAATGATACAACCGTTGATGTAGAAGCGTTAATGGAAGCCGGAGTTATCAAGAACCCTAAGGATGGTGTTAAGATTCTTGGAAATGGAGAACTTACCAAGAAGCTCAATGTAAAAGTGAACGCATTCAGCGAGTCAGCAAAGGAAAAAATTGAAGCTCTTGGTGGAACAGTAGAGGTGATCTAATGCTAACAACGTTAAAAAATGCCTTTAAAGTAAAAGAAATCAGAAAGAAATTATTATTTACCTTCGCCATGTTACTGGTAATCAGGTTTGGATGCCAATTACCGGTACCCGGCGTAAACCGGGAATATTTTTCCCAATGGTTTTCCCAACAGACCGGGGATGCCTTTAATTTCTTTGATGCTTTTACAGGTGGTTCCTTTCTGAGTATGTCGGTGTTTGCATTGAACATTACTCCGTATATTACTTCCTCCATCATTATGCAGCTTTTGACAATAGCGATTCCCAAATTAGAGGAAATGCAGAAGGACGGAGAAGACGGAAGAAAGAAAATAGCAGCCATAACCCGGTATTTAACGGTAGGTCTTGCTTTAATTGAAGCTACCGCAATGGCAATCGGCTTTGGCCGTTCCGGATTATTACAGGAAGATGCAATTGTAATTGATTATATTGTAGTCATCACGGCATTAACAGCAGGCAGCGCCTTCTTAATGTGGATAGGCGAACGCATTACGGAAAATGGAGTTGGCAATGGTATTTCCATCGTGCTTACTATCAATATTATTTCCCGTATGCCTCAGGATCTGGCCGGACTTTATGACCAATTTGTCAAAAATGCAAAGAACATTGCCATGGGTGTTGTTGCAGCAGTAATCATAATTGCAATTATTATCGGAATGATTGTTCTTGTCATTATTTTAAATGATGGCGTCCGCAAGATTCCGGTTCAATATGCAAAAAAAGTACAGGGAAGAAAAATGGTGGGAGGACAATCCTCTACCATTCCGTTAAAAATCAATACGGCAGGCGTTATCCCGATTATCTTTGCTTCCTCTTTAATGCAGTTCCCTATTGTAATCTGTCAGTTGGCAGGATATAAAGGAACAGGCGTAGGAGCAGAAATATTAAAAGGATTGAATTCAGGAAACTGGTGCAATCCTTCCGAGCCGATTTATTCTATTGGCTTACTGGTTTATATTGTGCTGGTAGTAGTTTTTGCTTATTTTTATACTTCCATTACATTCAATCCATTGGAAGTATCCAATAACATTAAAAAGCAGGGCGGCTTCATTCCGGGTATCAGACCGGGAAGGCCTACTACGGACTATTTATCAAAGGTATTAAACTATATTATATTCATTGGAGCCGTTGGTCTTATTATCGTAGCGGTGCTTCCGTTTATTTTTAACGGAGTATTCAAAGCAAGCATAGACTTTGGCGGTACCAGCCTGATCATTATCGTCAGCGTTATTTTAGAGACGATCAAACAGATTGAATCTTTGATGTTAGTAAGAAATTACAAAGGTTTCTTAAATGATTAGAAGAAAAATTGGGGCAGGCGGATTCCGCTTGTCCCAAAATAAGTTGATTAAACAGTAACATTTACAGACAGTAGTAACCTAATTTGGAGGTTTTAAGATGAAAATTATTATGTTAGGTGCTCCGGGAGCAGGAAAAGGGACACAGGCAAAAATGATTGCAGATAAGTATGGTGTTCCCCATATTTCAACAGGTGATATTTTCCGGGCAAATATCAAGAACGGCACAGAGCTTGGAATGGAAGCGAAAAAGTATATGGATCAGGGATTATTGGTGCCGGATGAATTAACGGTAAAGATTCTGTTGGACAGAGTGGCAAATGATGATTGCAAGAACGGATATGTGTTAGACGGTTTTCCAAGAACCATTCCTCAAGCAGAAGTGCTTGACAATGCCCTAAATGAACTTGGCGATAAAATTGATTTTGCAATCAACGTGGATGTTCCCGATGAAAATATTATCAATCGGATGTCTGGCAGACGTGCCTGCCTCTCTTGCGGCGCTACCTATCATATTGAACACATTCCGCCAAAGGCAGAAGGAATTTGTGATAGATGTGGGAAAGAGCTTATTTTAAGAGATGACGATAAGCCGGAAACCGTAAAGAACCGCTTGGGCGTATATCATGAACAGACCCAGCCGTTAATAGATTTTTATGAGAAAAAGGGAGTGCTGAAATCCGTTGACGGCACGATCCCTATGGAAGATGTTTTTCAAGCAATCGTAAACATCTTGGGAGAATAAGCTATGGCCGTATCAATTAAATCTGAAAGAGAAATCGGACTAATGAGGGATTCGGGGAAGATACTTGCTGAAGTACATGCAAAGCTTGGAGAGGCAATCAAACCCGGCATGACAACTCTGGACATTGACAGATTAGGCGAAAAGCTGATCCGCAGCTACGGCTGCATTCCCAACTTTTTAAATTACAATGGATTTCCCGCCTCTATTTGCGTATCTGTTAATGAGCAGGTCGTTCATGGGATTCCAACGGATGACAGGATCTTAAAGGAAGGGGATATTGTCAGTCTGGATGCAGGACTTATTTACAAGGGCTATCATTCCGATGCGGCAAGAACCCATGCTGTAGGAAAAATCAGTGAAGAGGCGGAGCTTTTAATCGAAAGGACAAAGCAGAGCTTTTTCGAAGGAATCAAGGCAGCCGTAGAAGGCGGGCACCTTTTTGATATATCCAATCGAATCGACAGCTATATCAGCCAGTTTGGCTACGGAATCGTAAGAGAACTGGTAGGACACGGAATCGGAACGAAGCTCCATGAGGATCCTCAGATTCCAAACTTTGCCCAGAGACGAAAAGGCTTGAAGCTTAAGGCTGGCATGACTCTTGCTGTTGAGCCTATGATCAATATGGGCAGATGTGATGTGGAATGGCTGGCAGATGACTGGACGGTAGTTTCGGCAGACGGTTCCTTGTCCGCCCACTATGAGAACACCATACTGGTTACAGAGGGCGAGCCTGAAATACTTACCTTATTATAAGAAGAAAGGCAGCCCTTTAACAGATAACAGAAAGGATTTCAGATGGTAGGAAGCTTTGGGATATCAAAAGCAGGTCATGATAAAGACCATATCTATATCATAGTAAAAGAAGAAAAGGAATATGTTTATTTAGCGGACGGCTCTTTAAGGACACTGGAGCGTCCAAAGAAAAAAAAGAAGAAGCATGTTCAGATAATGAATAAAAATGCCGATAAAGCCCTTGGAAACCGGTTGCTTGAAAATCAGCCGGTAAGGGATGAGGAAATAAAAAGAGCAGTAAAGAATGTTCAGAAGTTGGATTTAAGTCAGTCCACAGCAGGTGACGTGAAAAATTAGGAGGTAACCATGTCGAAAGCAGATGTAATTGAAATTGAAGGAACCGTAGTTGAAAAATTGCCAAATACCATGTTTCAGGTAGAACTTGAAAATGGACATAAAGTGCTCGCCCATATAAGCGGCAAGTTAAGACAGAATTTCATCCGGATCTTACCGGGCGACAAAGTAACCTTAGAATTATCCCCATATGATTTGACAAAAGGAAGAATCATTTGGAGAGATAAATAAAAAACTATTGCATTGATAGTTTTTGTGTGCTATAATGTAAAACGGTCTTTTTGAAAGGAGGGTTTAACGTGAAAGTTAGATCATCAGTAAAACCAATTTGCGAAAAATGCAAAATTATTAAGAGAAAAGGACAGATCAGAGTAATCTGTGAAAATCCGAAACACAAACAAAGACAAGGATAATTCCGCAAAGAAAGTAAAATCTGACCAAAGGAATTCAAGTATTCTTGTCACATTATGATGTGCGGCTGAAGGTATCGTGTTTCCGTCAAAACACATACCGATTTAAGATAATGGAACGTAGTGAGCCTACGGGAAATTACTTATTGATACCGAGAAGGAAATCTTTATCGAAGTATCGGAAAGGTCGGGATATCCCGGCTGGAAGGTGTAGTAGGCATCATATCTTGCCTTCCCAGTCAATTAGTAACTATGGATGCGCAGGTAGCATCGAAGAAAACGGAGGAAATGAAAATGGCTCGTATTGCAGGTGTTGATTTACCTAGAGACAAACGTGTTGAAATCGGATTAACTTATATCTACGGTATCGGTAGAGTAAGCTCTAACCGTATTTTGGCAGAAGCAAAGGTTAATCCTGACACTCGTGTCAGAGAATTAACAGATGATGAAGTAAAGAGAATCAGTGCAGTAATCGATGAAACTCAGGTAGTTGAGGGTGATTTGAGAAGAGAAGTTGCTCTTAACATCAAGAGATTACAGGAAATCGGATGCTATAGAGGAATCCGTCACAGAAAAGGACTTCCGGTTCGTGGTCAGAAGACAAAGACAAACGCAAGAACCAGAAAAGGTCCTAAGAGAACAGTAGCAAATAAGAAAAAATAACACAATGATTGAGATTGAAAAGAAAGTAGGTTAGTTTAGATGGCTAAAAAAGTTGCGACAAAGAAAGTAACAAAAAAGCGCGTAAAGAAAAACGTTGAACGGGGACAAGCACACATCCAATCTTCATTTAACAATACAATTGTTACATTGACAGATACAGAAGGAAATGCTCTTAGCTGGGCAAGTGCAGGCGGTCTTGGATTTAGAGGTTCAAGGAAATCTACTCCATATGCAGCTCAGATGGCAGCAGAAACTGCTACAAAGGCAGCATTGATACATGGTCTGAAATCAGTTGACGTAATGGTCAAGGGACCGGGTTCAGGTAGAGAAGCAGCAATCCGTGCATTACAGGCTTGCGGCCTTGAAGTAACAAGTATCCGTGATGTAACACCAGTACCACATAATGGATGCCGCCCACCAAAGCGTCGTCGTGTATAATGATATAGCAAACAAGAAAGCATGTTGGAAGAAAGCAGAGGGCAGAAAGCCCTAAATGCTGTAAACAATAGTAGGAGGACAAAGAAATGGCAGTAAACAGAGTTCCTGTTCTTAAGAGATGCAGATCTCTTGGATTAGAACCAAGTTATTTAGGATATGACAAAAAATCCAATAGAACTTTAAACAGAGCAAACAAGAAGGTAAGTGAGTATGGTCTCCAGTTAAGAGAGAAGCAGAAAGCAAAATTCATCTACGGCGTTCTGGAAAAGCCTTTCAGAAATTATTATGAAAGAGCTGACAGAATGAAGGGAATGACAGGTGAAAACCTTATGATCATTCTGGAAAGCAGACTTGACAACGTTATTTTTCGTTTAGGATTTGCCAGAACCAGAAGAGAGGCAAGACAGGTTGTTGGACACAAGCACGTATTGGTAAACGGCAAGTCTGTAAATATTCCGTCTTATCTGGTAAAAGCTGGTGATGTAATCGAAATCAGAGAAAAATCCAAGAGCTTACAAAGATACAAAGATATCGTTGAAGTGACTGGAGGAAGACTGGTTCCGGAATGGTTGGATCAGGATTTGGAAGGTCTGAAGGGAACCGTAAAAGAGCTTCCTACAAGAGAAATCATTGACGTACCTGTTGACGAAATGCTTATCGTCGAATTATATTCTAAATAATAAAACCTGTGATTGATATTTTGAGTATGTGATTTGAGCTGACAGTCCTGCCGGAAAGTACGGCAGCCTGTTGGCTGATGGCAGTTAATAACGATAATTGTAAGGAGGGTATTGGCAGTGTTTGATTTTGAAAGACCTAACATTGAGGTTGCAGAAATCTCTGAAGATAAAAGGTATGGCAGATTTGTAGTAGAGCCTTTGGAAAGAGGATATGGCATTACACTTGGTAATTCATTAAGAAGAATCATGCTTTCTTCTTTGCCCGGTGCTGCGGTCAGTCAGGTAAAGATTGACGGTGTGCTGCATGAATTCAGTTCCATTCCCGGTGTCAAGGAAGATGTGACAGAAATCGTCATGAATTTAAAGAGCCTGGCTATCAAGAATACCTGTGCTACCAATGAGCCTAAGACCGCATATATTGAGTTTGAAGGCGAAGGTATAGTAAGAGCTTCTGACATTCAGGTGGATTCTGATATTGAAATCATGAATCCGGATCAGGTAATCGCTACTCTTAGCGGTGGAAAAGACAGCAAATTATACATGGAATTTACCATTACAAAAGGCAGAGGCTATGTAAGTGCTGATAAGAACAAAAGTGACGACTTACCAATTGGTGTGATTGCAGTGGACTCTATTTACACACCTGTAGAAAGAGTAAATCTTACCGTAGAAAATACCCGTGTAGGCCAAATCACAGATTACGATAAGCTTACTTTAGATGTATATACAAACGGAACATTAGCTCCGGATGAGGCAGTGAGCCTTGCTGCAAAGGTTTTAAGCGAGCATTTAGGCTTATTCATCGAGTTATCTGAAAATGCCAAGACAGCAGAGGTCATGGTAGAGAAGGAAGACGATGAAAAAGAAAAAGTACTGGAAATGAGCATTGATGAATTAGAGCTTTCTGTTCGTTCATACAACTGCTTGAAGAGAGCCGGCATCAATACAGTAGAAGAATTGACCAATAAGACTTCTGACGATATGATGAAGGTTCGTAACTTAGGACGCAAATCCTTAGAAGAAGTATTGACGAAGTTAAAGGAACTTGGCTTACAGTTAAACGTAGGTGATGAGTAGGCAGAGGCTGGCTTATAGCTTATAAATAGGAAATATAAGTTAAGTCCAGTGGAAATTGATTTGTGAAAAGCATACAGGGTAAGACCAAAGGGCGCCGGTGTGTGGACTCATAAGTGGCAACGATAATTTGTCCGGTAAGTAAGACCAAAAGGCGTGGCCGGATGAAACCATGAATGGAGGATATAGAAAATGGCAAAATACAGAAAGCTGGGCAGAACCTCTGCTCAGAGAAAAGCATTACTTAGAAACCAGGTAACAGCACTTTTATACCATGGAAAGATCATTACAACAGAAGCAAAGGCAAAGGAAGTTCAGAAGATTGCTGAAGGCATCATTGCAATGGCAGTAAAAGAAAAAGATAACTTCGAAACCGTAAAGGTAATCACTAAGGTTGCCCGCAAGGACAAAGATGGTAAGAGAGTGAAGCAGATTGTTGATAAGAAATCCGGAGCAGTTCTTTCCGAAACACACCGTGACAAAGACGGCAAAATCATCAGAATGGAAAACGGTGTGACCGTAACTGTTTTTGATGAAGTGGAAAAGGAAATCAAGAAAGATCTGCCAAGCAGACTTCATGCAAGAAGACAGATGTTGAAAGTTTTAAATCCTGTAGTAGAAGTTCCGGAAAAGAATGCAGGAAGAAAGAAAGAAACAAAGAATGTTGATTTAGTTGCAAAGTTGTTTGATGAAATCGCTCCAAAGTACGTTGACCGTAAGGGTGGTTATACACGTATCATCAAGATTAAACAGCGTAAGGGCGATGCTGCTATGGAAGTTGTTCTTGAGTTAGTGTAAGTGCCCAGACATGTTTCAATCAGGAGATAGGCCATTTATAAGTAACTGCTTATAAGGAACAGAAATAAAAAGATAGTGATAAGATTTTAGACAGTTGTTAGAGTGAAAACTTTGGCAGCTGTCTTTTAGTTTGACTGGAGAAAAAGCAAATCTTTCTTTTAAAACTTTTTTGGGTAAACGTTTTCCTATACAAGATTGGTATTATGTACATGATTTCGTGACAGTATTGGTAATATTATGCCATATTGAATAATGCAAACTGTTCAAAAGGGGATGGAGGATTTGGCTGCTATTTTATTTTAAAAGTAAATAATAACGGACTGGGGAAAGGTTACCGTGCAGCAGTATGAATTAGATGTTTATATGATTCAGGACTGCTGTATGGTATTTTTTATTTTACTAAACTTCCCGGAAAATTACCGAACTTCCCTAAAGACTTGACGTGGTTAGGAATATATTCTATGTTTGTTTTAAATAAGAAATTATAGGCATATAAGCTTTTTTAGAAAGGTATTAGGGGTTATCTTGCAAGGAGGATTTCTAAATGAGAAGTAAAGGAAAATGGATTATTCTTGGCAGTATTGTTGTTTTGGCATTTATAAGCATCGGTATGGCATATCTTCAAAATCAACGGGAAGAAAATACACTTTGTGGCAGTTTTACTATAAATCAGCAGGAATATGTTATGGGTGAAGGAAAGGGCATTTCCATGAAGCTTCCGGATTATACAGACGAAGCAACAACAGAGGAGGGAACCTGGAGGGGAAAGCAATACGAGGATATGGAAGCCATGGAACAGGAGCTTGGTATAAAACTATTGAAAGTTTCACTTCCATTTAAGGTAATAAGCAGAGAGGAGGGAAAAAACTATTGCCTGCAGGTTTTGGATGAGGAAAGAGCAATGATATATTATTTTTTATCAGAGCTACCTGAGTCCAAGGTCAATATGCCGGATATGATTAACGTTCAGTTTGCCCTTGTGGGCGGAAGCAGAGTTGGGGATATTGCTTTTGTGGATGAAGTTTTTGAGGATAAATGGAAGTCTGAAGGAGGGGATGAGCAAATTACTACTATGGATTCCAAGTATGAGCTCATGAATACTTATGAAAGCAGTAAGCTTGGAACATCTGTTTTTATAGTAAGAAATAATTCGACTTCTATAACAAAAACCTCTGATTCGGAGATTGGTCCTACTACTGCTGAGAGCTATTTTGTACAATTTCTCTACGGAGGAATGATGTATCAGTTACAGTGGTATGAGAAAATCGAGCAGGAAGAAATGCGGGAATTTGTAGAAATGCTGGAACTATAGAATTTGCGGTCCTTAAAGAGTTTATTACAGAAAACTATGTTAGAAATGGTGTAACAGACAGGAACAAACAAATATAATATCGAATGATTATTACGGAAAGCAGGGTGGAGAAATGAAATTTTATTACATAATTATTTCCGCTTTTCTAATTCTTTTTTATCCAAGACAAATAACAAACGTTATATGCTTCGGGCGACATAGGGATCAAATAAAAGTAAAAAGCAAGGCTGCCTACTGGGGGATATATTCCTTTTGGACAGTTGTGTTTCTAATCGGATGTTTGTTTATGGGTTCAGCGGCAGGAGTAGATACTACAATTGATAAGCTGGTGTATTATTTTATATTGGAAAGTTATAATGAAGATTATATAGGTTCTCCGAGTGAGGAGGATGATGAAGCATATATTTTGACGTATTATACAAGAGAAGAAATAAATGAGGATGTTTTGTATGATATTGTTCAAAATAATAAGATTATATACGAGACATATAAGCTGGAAGGGTTAAAAATAAAACATATCTATAAAAAGCAATGGGGGTTATATTTAGATAGTGAGACGATGGGATATATAGAAGTAAAAAAAGGTTTTTTACTGAATGAAATATCTTACAGATGGTATAAGAAAACTTTAGATAGGAGATAGATTTTATGAGAAGTAAAATTGGTAAAAGGATACTTTCGATTGTAATGACATTATGCCTTATCGTTATTCAATCTGTAAATGTGAATGCTTCAAATAGTAATCAAATTAGTGAAGAACAGTTAGGTAATATTTTAAAAGGTATGGATAGTATTGTATTGCAATTGGAAAGTTTGGGATTAAATGATAGTGAAATAAATGAAATATTTCAGCTTTCAGCAAGGGAAAGTGAGTTTTATAGTGTGACACAGGTAGATACAATTCCTTTTGATGGAAATTTTGTTATGGGATATCCAGAAAATAATTCCGATTATGATATAGTAACTTATGCCAGTTATGATGGGAATCCGCCAGAGACCAGTGAAGTTCAAAAACAACGCATTCAGAACATATATGGTGTGGCATTGAGATATTTTCGCTCCGATTATTATGAGGGAAATTCAGTAGATGGGGAGAATTTCGGAAATTATTTGACATATTTATATTTATCACATTATATAGATGGTCCCGGACGGGCGCCAACAGCAAATGATTTGCCATATATTATTTCAAGTAGCGATATTAGCGCATATGATCAGTTCTTATTAAGTGCAAAATTATCAAATTGGGCAAATGCATTAGCAGGTCTGGGATGTGCTTTATATTCTGATATTGATTATATTTCTAGTGTGAATGCAATAAATACAGTTGATCAAACAATATCAGAAAACATAAACGAGATTACAATGATAAAACTTAATGGGTATAATACGGCAGATGCACTTAACAGTATTTTACCTTTGGTTAAGTCATATATAGTGGAACATCATACTACTGCTTCCAATGATGAGGAATTGACACAAGGAACTTTAGATTATGTGTCAAGTCGATTAGAGGCACTAAACTTTTATAAAGACTTTGATGAGAATGTTACAAAAACTGTTATTAGTATTGTGGCAACAACTATTATTAGTGCAATTTGTGGAAGTGTTTCGTTGATGGGATTATGTGTATCTGTTATTCCTTTTTTTGTATATGGTGGGACTGGACTTATACAGTCGGCAATATTAGTAAAACTCCAATATTCATTTAGTTGGAGATATGCAGTACGGACAGGAATATATTTAGAAATATAATAAAGTAGTTGATTGTTAATAAAATTAGAAAGCAGTAAATCAAAAAATGTTTACTGCTTTCTGATTTTTTTACCCAAAAAATATGATATGTTTTCCACTTTGTCGGAAGCAAGCACCAAAAAAGTTATTGCATTCCACTATTATTCCAACTCCTTCTGAAAATGCTGATAATCCTTCAAGCTCTTCCAGTCCCCGCC
>CAMWWJ010000012.1 GCA_947177925.1 uncultured Lachnospiraceae bacterium | reverse complement strand
CCATATCCCCTCCCGCCTCCTACGTCCCCCCACCCAAAAATCCCCCAACATTTTCAAACAATCAATTGCAACTTTCCTCCTCTTATGCTATAGTCTCCTTGAGTGGTATTCGGAAGAAACTGCATCAATGAGAATGTGCTGATCCCCATCAATGGAGGTGATAGCATGCAAATAGGAATTATAGGCGCCGGTAAGGTAGGTGTTACCTTGGGCAAATATTTAAAGGAACACCAGATCCCCGTAACGGGATTTTACAGCAAAAGCAGGCAGAGCATCCAAGAAGCCTGCCGTTTTACCGGAACAAAAGAATTTTACACATTAAAAGAATTGGTTTGTGCAAATGATACCCTTTTTGTAACTACTCCTGACGGAGTCATTGGAGAAATATGGGATGAAATTGCCAAAAATCCAATTAGAAACAAAACAATATGTCATTTTAGCGGCTCATTGTCATGTGATGTTTTTTCTAACAGAAAGGAAGCGGGTGCCTTTGCCTGCTCTATTCATCCGATTTATCCCTTCGATCATAAATTTTCAGCTTATTTACAATTTCATAAGGCGGTGCTTACCATGGAAGGGGACAAAGAAGCAGTGGATATTATGGCTCCTCTTTTGAAACAGCTTGGACACAAGGTATTTGAAATGGAAGGAAGAGACAAGAGAAAATACCATGCTGCCGCAAGCATGGCAAGCAATCATATGCTGGCATTATTGGAAACCTCCGTCAGATTATTAAGACAGTGCGGCTTTTCTGAAAAAGATGCCTATGAAATATTAGGCCCGTTAGTCTCAAGCAACTTAGAAAACTCTCTTCAAAAAGGAGTAAAGGAAGCCCTTACAGGCCCTATAGAAAGAAATGATATTTCCACGGTTTCCGGTCACATAGAGGAATTGACTGCTGAAGAAAGGGCAATCTATAAAAGTCTGGGCCGACTTCTTATTGAAATTGCAGAAGAAAAGCATCCGGACAGAGACTATGGAGAATTAGAAAATATATTAAGATAGGAGCAGGATTATGAAAACAACAGTGAATACATTTAAAAAAGCAAAAGAAAACGGGGAAAAATTAACGATGCTTACCGCATATGACTATTCTACTGCAAAGCTTATGGAAGAAGCAGGGGTGGAATCCATACTGGTAGGAGATTCTCTTGGCATGGTATGCCTTGGATATGAAGATACCCTTTCCGTCACTATGGAAGACATGATACACCATACAAAAGCGGTAGCAAGAGGAGCAAAGGAAACACTGGTCATAGCGGATATGCCCTTTATGTCCTATCAGACCTCTGTGTATGATGCGGTGGTCAATGCCGGGCGTTTAGTCAAAGAAGGACACGCAAATGCTGTAAAGCTGGAGGGCGGTATAGAGGTTTGTGAGCAGATCCGCGCCATCGTCAATGCCTCCATTCCGGTATGCGCCCATCTGGGACTGACGCCCCAATCCATCAATGCCTTTGGAGGATTTTCCGTTCAGGGAAAACAGGAAGCGGCAGCCAAAAAACTGTTGGAAGAAGCCAAAGCAATTCAGGAGGCAGGAGCATTTGCGGTAGTGCTGGAATGCATTCCGGAAAAACTGGCCACATTCATTACTGAAAATATACAGATTCCTACAATCGGAATCGGCGCCGGAGCAGGCTGTGACGGGCAGGTGCTTGTATATCAGGATATGCTTGGACTGTACTCCGATTTTGTGCCAAAGTTCGTAAAACAATTCCGCACTTTGGGAGAGGAAATGAAGGGCGGTTTCCGGGATTATATAAAAGAAGTAAAGGAAGGCACGTTCCCGGCAAAGGAGCACACGTTTAAAATAGATGAATCGGTTATAGAAAAATTATACTAAAAACGGACTGGAGGAAACAGTATGGAAATCGTAAAAACAATAGAAGAAGTAAGGAAACAGGTAAAAGAATGGAAAAAAGAAGGCTTAACAGTGGGATTGGTTCCTACCATGGGATTTTTGCATGAAGGCCATAAAAGCCTGATTGTAAAAGCGGCAGAAGAAAATGATAAAGTAGTCGTCAGCGATTTTGTAAATCCTACCCAGTTCGCACCTACGGAAGACTTGGAAAGCTACCCAAGGGACATAAACCGGGATGCAGCGGTTTGTGAGGAAGCTGGCGCTAACCTGATTTTTTATCCAGAGCCGGAAGAGATGTATGCCCGGGATTACTGTACCTATGTAAATATGGATGGGCTGACCAAGGGACTTTGTGGGAAAACAAGACCTACCCATTTTCAGGGAGTCTGTTCCGTAGTTTCCAAGCTGTTTCATATCGTATCTCCTGACAAAGCTTATTTTGGGCAGAAGGATGCCCAACAGTTAGCAGTTATTAAACGGATGGTGCGGGATTTGAATTTTGATATTGAAATTGTTGCCTGTCCCATCGTAAGGGAAGAAGATGGACTTGCCAAAAGCTCCAGAAATACTTACTTAAGCCAGGAGGAAAGGAAGGCTGCCGTTATTTTAAGCAAAGCCTTAAACGCAGGAAAGAAGCTGATAGAGGAAGGTGAAAAGGACACTGCTGTCGTAAAAGCCCAAATCAGAAAGATGCTGGAAAGCGAGCCTTTGGCAAAAATTGATTATGTGGAAACCGTAAATTTTGAAAATATGGAGCCGATAGAAAAAGTACAGGGGCAGGTATTGACTGCAATTGCTGTTTATATTGGAAAAACACGCTTAATCGATAATTTTATTACGGATGTTGTAAACTGACAAACAATAGGATAGGAAAGGAGTTCTATATGACAGTAACCATGTTAAAGGGAAAAATCCACCGGGCGGTGGTCAAGCAGGCGGAGCTTCATTATGTGGGAAGCATTACGGTAGACCCGGAACTGATGGAAGCAGCCGATATTTTGGAATACGAAAAAGTCCAGGTAGTAGATGTGGAAAACGGCAACCGGTTTGAAACCTATACCATAGCGGGAGAGCCCGGAAGCGGAATGATCTGCCTAAACGGTGCCGCAGCCAGACAGGTACAGACCGGCGACCATATTATCTTAATGGCATATTGTGAGCTTACAAGAGAAGAAGCAAAAGAGCACAAGCCCCATGTAGTGTTCGTGGACGAAGAAAATAAAATCGTAAAAAAATCCCGTTATGAAAAGTATGGAAGATTATTTGAAGACGAGGTAGAAACATGTTAAAAGGAAAAACCGTATTGCTTGGTGTTTCAGGCGGCATTGCTGCCTACAAAATTGCAGGTCTTGCCAGCAGGCTGGTAAAATGCAATGCAAATGTGCATGTTCTTATGACTGAAAATGCTACTCATTTTATCAATCCAATCACCTTTGAAACCTTAACTGGAAACAAGTGCCTGATTGATACGTTTGACAGGAACTTTGAGTTTCAGGTAGAGCATGTTTCCATTGCAAAGCAGGCGGATGTACTATTGATTGCCCCTGCCACTGCAAACATCATAGGAAAACTGGCAAATGGCATTGCAGATGATATGCTTACCACCACAGCTCTGGCATGTAAATGCAAGAAAATCATTTCCCCTGCCATGAATACCAATATGTATGAAAATGAGATTGTTCAGGATAATCTGGATAAGCTTAGGAAATATGGAATGGAAGTAATCGAGCCGGATAAGGGACGGCTGGCATGTGGAGATACGGGCGCCGGAAAAATGCCCGATGAAACAGTTCTGCTTGATTATATAGTAAAAGAAATCCGCCATGAAAAAGATATGCTTGGAAAAAAAGTTTTAGTAACAGCAGGAGCTACCAGAGAAGCAATCGACCCGGTACGTTTCATTACCAATCATTCCACTGGAAAAATGGGCTGCGCCATTGCCCGCTGCGCCATGGAGCGGGGAGCGCAGGTAACCCTGATTGCAGGTGCTATGTGCATAGAAGCGCCTCCTTTCGTAAAGGTCATAAGAGTGGAAAGTGCAAAGGACATGTTTGAAGCAGTAAAAGCAGTGAAAAACAATCAGGATATCATTATCAAGACTGCCGCAGTAGCAGACTTTACGCCAAAAAACAGCAGCAGCGAGAAAATCAAGAAAAAGGAAAATGCAATTACTCTGGAGCTTACGAAAACAACGGATATTTTAAAATATTTAGGCGAAACAAAAGAGGAAAATCAGTTTTTATGCGGATTTTCCATGGAAACAGAAAACATGCTGGAAAACTCCAAAGAAAAGCTTTATAAAAAAAACCTGGACATGATCGTTGCCAATAATCTAAAGGATGAGGGGGCAGGATTTGGTACGGATACGAACCGGGTTACACTTATTACAAAGGAAAGGGTCAGGGAACTGGAATTGATGAGTAAAGAGAAAGTTGCGGAGGAAATTCTGACGGCTGTCATATCCTTTTCAGGTTCATCTGAAAGCTAGATAGCCGTTTTAGTTTCCGAGTGTTCCCAGTTGTGATACAGACATTATTTATTCCTGATTCAATAATTCTAAAATTCTGTCAATGTATTTCTGAATAGAAAATTTTTAAAATATCTGACACCGCATTTAGGCTCAAGATTCACAGTAATAGGATGGTATAGTAATGTGAGCGTGAATGCGGTAATATTTTAATTCTTTTTAAATCATAAAGATAAAATCCACTATGGCAGTATAACTATAAATATGATATACTAAATCTAGGGAAATGCTGATTAGTTCAAGCATTTTAAACTAATAATAATTCCATAGTCTTATTGGGTTAAACTAATCCTGAAATGCAACAGACAAAGAAAGGCAAGTATCTATTGTTATGGGTATATTATAAAATTTGAAGAAACACCGGATTCTTAGTATAGTAAAACGGGTGATATAGTTTGATAAAAAATAGAGGGAGTGGAAAAATATGCATATAAAGATTGCAATATGCGATGATGAAATAAGGATTCAATTTGCAGTCGAGAAATATCTTCAGAAGATATGTGGCGAGAATAATATGGAAGTAGAAATCCAATGCTTTGATTGCGGCGATGATTTATGCAGTCAGTATGAAAATGGAAAATATGATTTGATTTTTCTGGATATAGAATACAAAGGGAAGAATGGAGTAGAGGTAGGTAGATTTATCAGAGAAGTAATGCATGACGAGACAGTTCAGATTGCATATATATCGGGAAATACAGGATATGCCTTAGAATTGTTTGAGTACCATCCAATCAATTTTCTAGTCAAGCCTTTTGGCCAAAAGGATGTAAGAAGAGTACTTGATAAGTATCTTATCCTTAGCAACCAAAAGATTGAAAAAATCCAGTACAAAATTGGAAGTAAAATGTTTCAGGTGTCATTGTCGGAAGTTATTTATTTCTCAAGTAGTGCAAGGAAGGTCACCATACATAAAAGAAACGGTACAGCAGAATTTTATGGTTCCTTAGAGGCTATATATACTCAGGTCAAGGGAAGACAATTTTTATACGTGCATAAATCCTTTATCATAAATTATCAGTGGATTCAGAAGATGGAATACGATAAGGCAACCCTGATAGATAGAACGGTTATTCCTATTAGCCAGTCAAGGCGCAGTGCAATCAGAAAACAGTTTTTGGATATCAAAAAGGGAGAGATAAAGTAGATGATAGAGGTATTGGAATTCTTTAATAAATTTGCTGCGAATGCCTTTGAAATATATATTATTGTGCGCTTGCTAAAACAGTTATTTGAAAATAAATTGTATGACAAGAGATTTTTGCTGCTGGCTGTAACGATAAATATGATTGGCATGCTCATGGTAGACTATTTGATATCATATGTTTGGATTAATTTAATTACTTGCATTTTGTTGATTTTTATACTTATCTGTTGCTACAGAACAAGTATGTGGAAAAAGATAGCAGTTACTTTGGGGATATGGGGGCTATTGGCACTGGACGAGATGATTATAGCCAGGCTGATAGGCATTGGTAATCTTGGGATTATGGAAAGGGCTGAAAACGAGCAGAGTATAGCACAATTTTTAAGTTGTATTTTATTTTGGATTATGGTTGTAATAATACAGCGTCTTATTATAAAAAAAGAAATGACAAAGTATTCTATTAAGGTGGCTGTATTAGAAATTATTGTATTTACTACCCTGATATGTGAATTATTGATCTTGTGCATTGGGAGTAAAAATAGCGTTGCAATAGAGTCGGCAATTTTGCTTAGTTCGGAAGTTACGGTTTATCTTATCATATATTTGAAAGATTGTCTGGTTGAATTGTTTGACAGTAAGGAGCAGGCAAACCTTATAGAAAAAGAGAAAGAGTATTATATGAGAGAGGCTATGCTTATTCAGGAAAAGCAGGATTTGGAACGTCAATTCAGGCACGACTGGAAAAATCGAATTCAAGTACTGCAGGGGATTGCAGAACAGGAAAATGTCCAGCTTTTATATGAGTATGTATCTGAAATTGAGAATAAGGCAAATGAATATCAGGTATATAGCAATACGGGAAATCTTCTGATAGATAGTATCATTAATAGTAAACTGGATAATGCCAGAAAGAAGAAGATAGAAATCGAAGCAAGTGTTATGCTTCCAGCCAATCTTTCCATTAATACAGATGATATTATTGTAATTCTGGGAAATCTTTTAGATAATGCCATTGAGGCCTGTGAGAGACTAAAGGAGTTCAGAACTATCAGTTTTCTTATGAAGTATGAAGGAGGTTGTATATTAATCAATATAAAGAATTCTTTTGATGAGGTTATCAGGACATCGGAAGATGAATTTGTCACAAGAAAAGAAGACAAGGAGCTTCATGGAATAGGTCTTAAGAGTGTAAGAAATACAATAGAAAAGTATAATGGGATATTGGAAATTCTTGCAGAAGAAAATTTGTTTTCTGTAGATGTGATGATGTATCTGTAAGAAAAAATCATTTTTTTCAGAAGAAACCGCTTTCATTTAGGAGAAAAAATGGAAGCGGTTTCTTGGTTTTTAAAAAAATTGTAAGTTTTTACAAAAATCTATATGAATTTATACAACTGAAAAATTTCTGCCATTGTATTTGCTACAATATGTTTGTCTTAAGCAAGGGCATTTCTCAAATGAAATCGTGGAAGTAAGGCGCGCTGGCTTCCGGTGGAAAATTGCATAAGGCCCGGTCTGATGGCAGACAAAATAAAAGAAAAGGAGGTAGTGAGTTATGAAAAATATAGTAGCAACTGTAATTGCGAAGGGAGCAAAGAATACGGCTGTCAAAAATGCAAATTCTGCATGTGCATTATATTTTTATCAGCCCAAGGAGCCTAAAGAGCTGAAGAAACTTAGGAAGTTTTAGGTATGGAAAGAATTTCAAGGAATCTTACAAATTGGTTAATATTCCAAAAGGTAATTGTAGAAGAGGAAAGGGAAGTCTATGAATACGGAATATTCCAAATGATTATGAATGCTCTGGATACAATTTCAATCTTAGTGTTAGCTTTCTTATTACATGAGGTAGTGGCGGCATGCTGCTATATGGCAGCATTTGTTATGCTAAGAAAATATGCAGGAGGATTTCATGCAAAATCTGTATTTGGATGTTATGCGTTAACAGTAACGTCGTCAGTAATAATGTTAATCATTATCAGGTATTTTAGTATTCAAAAATTACTGTGGATTGCATTGTGGCTAATAACAGGGCTGATTATGTTTCTTTTTGCACCGGTTCAAAACGAGAACAAAAGACTTGATGAAGTGGAATGTCTGGTTTATAGAAAGAGAGCGATTATTGTATGGACAGCGGAAAGCATTCTTATGTGGCTGTTTTATGGGACAAATTTTGTAAAAGGAGCCGAAGGAATTCTTGCAAGTCACACGTTAATTAATATTTCAATGCTTGCCGAACTGATTCATTTGGCAGGCCAAAAACGAAAGGAAGAGAATTTATGATGAAGAAAAACTTAAAGAGAATTGCTGCTATGGCAATGGCAGCATCAATTATGGCAGGGACAATGGGCCAAACAACAGTATTGGCAGATAATAAAGAAACCGTGAAAGCAGGAGGCTATGGAACGTTAACTGGAACATTGTCCGGAGCAAGAACGAAAGGTGCTGCAATAACATCTGTTACGAATAATCCGGATAATGCAAATTTAACTTTGAATGTTGATTGTAAAAAGTCGGCTGGTGGAAATGTAATTGCTACTAAGTCTAAAAGTGGCAGAGGAGTAAAATCTATTAAGCTGGAATGGAAAGATCTTCCTTCTAATGTTGCTTGTGCCTATGGCGCACATGGCGTTCAGGGCGGAAGTAAATATCCCGCTGCCGTAGTATATACGTATACAAGTTTGTAATTAAAAAATGTAATGGCACGCTTGCAGGTTCTTTTGCAGGCGTGCTTTAACTGGAGGGAAATATTATGAGAATTGGCAAAATGTTAATTGCCGGACTAGTGTGTGGAACGCTTTTTTTGAATGGCTGCGGAAAAGATGTATCAACAGATGAATTTGTAATTAATAATTCTAATAATATGGCAGAAACGGAAACCAATGCAGAGGATAATGAATCGTCGGCTAAAACAGAATATATAGGTACCTTGACGCATGGGGTTAATTGGGCGGCGGATGAAAAAGACTATTTTTTTACATATGAAGGTGGAGCATTAGAAATACCCTATACCACCACTGGAAGCGGAATATGTACCAGCGTGGGGTTTTTGGTATATATGAACGGAATACCACAGCCATATATGATCAAGGATACAGAAGAAGAGTATAAGTATATGCATACGATTGAAGGCGATGAAAATCAGGATGTGGGCTTTACCATTTCTTTTATACCAGTAACAGGAAAGGCTGGAGATAAAGTAAGTCTTAGAATTGACAGCATTGCAAACCCTTCCTTTATTCCTGATATGGTAAATACCTTTGATTATGGGATGTCGCATCAGACATTAGAAGCAAATTATGAGATTCTGTTTCAGAAAGATGCCAAGACAATGCCAGAGGTTGATGATGGCTTATGCTTATTGAAAACGGTATGTACACAAAGTACAGAAATTGACAAAGATGAGATGGAATATATGACAGGTGAAGCAAAGCCGGATTTGGACACGTCTGTGTATGCGGATTTGAAAATTGATGGAGACTCTATGCTGTTAGATAGAAAATCAGATGTTTCAGGCAAAGATAAGGTGCATGTTGCTTATATTATGATGGGACATCCGGGCATGAAGTACAGGGTTTGCTTTTATCTAAATCATCAGCTGCTTACGGATGAGTCAGGAGAAGTGTGTGAACTGGAGCTTGCTACAGGGAAAATGAATACACTGGAATTTGATATGGATGTATCGCAGGTGACGGATGCATCATTTTATGCAGTTGCAGTACCGGTTAATGCAGAGGATTATCCGGATGATCCTATAAGCACAATGAAGTTTCCGTCCATTCATTTATATGGAGGTAAAAATTAAGATGAAAAGAAAATTTATAATCATGCTGACAGCAGCCCTTTTTTTAACCGGATGTTCCAGTAATAATGAGCAGAAGGCTGTCACTTCTGAGACTTCTGAGCATACAGAAGAAAGAGATATCACTTTTGAAAAAGCAGAAAAGGAAGAAAAGAATCACCAGATTGATTTAAGCAATTTGCAAGATACTTTAAGTCAGTTTGAAACTGTGGTAAATATAGAATATGCCGGAAAGGACAGGTTATTAGTCATAACAGACCAGATGTATTTAATCGATATAACCTCTGGGAAAATACTGGCACAATCATCGGATTGTAATTATGTGCGGGGGAAAATAAAAGTATATGGTAATGACGAAAATATCATTATTGTGGGAAAAGAAGAGTCTGAGTCGGAAGATACCTTTGTATTTTATGATGAAAATGATGAAGAACAGCCAAGAGTGCTGGTGCTTTATTATGATAAGCAGTTAAACCTGTCAAAAAAAATAAATGTTTTTGAAATGTTTGCTTTGAACCCTTTTGCTACCACGTGTGTTGCAGTAAGGACAGATGGGAAGCTTGCTGTATATGATGATAATTCAAACGGGTTATATTTGTGCAATCCTGATACAAAAGAAAAAGAAGAAATTCTTTGCGGAAAGGATAAAGAGCTGGTTTATGATAATAAGTTTCAATTCCAAATTGCAAATGGGATTGCATTTGGAGAAAATGATGGCAAAATTATTTTTGGAGCGGCCTGCCTGGATTATCCTTCTGAGTATGGTGAAGAAAGTATTACCGGATACGGAAGCGTCACCCTGGATGGAAAAGAGCTTTATGTAGAAAAAGCAGTAGATGAATACAATATCATGGATTTCTTTCCCGAATTTGCCATTATTAGTCAGGATTGCGGATTTACAAGTCCAACAGGAAAAGTCATGAAATATTCTTTCTCGGGCAATAATACCGAAGTCATACAGCTAAAATCCCAAAAAGAAAGTAACAATCTGTATTCTTCCAGTGAAGGAAATATACTTGCTTCATCAGAAGAAAATGAAAATATGGGATGGAATATTAGATTTTATAATACAAATTCAGGTGAGCTTATTGAGGAACAGGCATATAATGCTTTGTCTTCAGAAAGCTATAGGAGTCCAAAGATATATGTATTTGAAAATCAGAATATAGCAGTGCTTTATTTTGGCTCATTAGAGGAAAATGAAAAAGATGTGCTGTATGTTATGAAATTGTAATCAACTTTCTTAAAAAAGGTGTACAGGATGAAAATAGAACTAATTGATATTTGCAAAAAATATGGCAGGCAAAAAGTACTGAAATCCGTCTCCATGGAATTTGGTGAAGGGGTGTATGGTCTTCTTGGTAAAAATGGGGCAGGAAAAACAACCTTGATTGGAATACTTCTTGGAATTATAAAGGCCGATTCGGGGCAGATATTCATTGACGGAAAGCCGGTTGGCTCACAAAGCAGGGAGTTTCTGAATAAAATTGGTTATTTGCCTCAATACCCGCAGTTTTACAAGGAAATGCAGGTATATGAATTTTTATGTTACATGGCTGCTTTAAAAGGAATTCCGAAAAAGGAAACAAAAAGCAGGGTGGAATGGCTGATTGAGGAAGTGAACTTAGCCGATGCAAAAAAGAAAAAAGTAGGGGCGTTATCCGGAGGAATGAGACAACGGCTGGGGATTGCCCAGGCCATGCTGAATGAGCCGGAGCTGCTGATTTTAGATGAGCCTACCGCCGGACTGGACCCCCAGGAAAGAATACGCTTCCGAAATCTGATTTCAAAATTTGCAAGGAACAGGACTGTCATTCTCGTCACTCATATTGTATCTGATGTGGAATATATAGCAAATCGGGTCATTATTATGGATGAGGGTTGCATTGCATGCGAGGGAAGCTTGGAAGAGCTTGAAAATTCCATTACAGGAAAAGTATGGGAGATTACCAGAAATAAAGAGCAGACTATGGATGATTTGGATTTCAGCAATGTTAGTAATCTAAAAAGGGAAGGCACTGACACAAGAGTAAGAGTTGTTTCGGACACACTGCCGGCAAAAGATGCTATTACAACGAGAGTAGGACTGGAAGATGTTTTCCTGTATTATTGCAAAGGGGATGGGAAATGAGACAATTAGTATATTATGAAAGCAGAAAGCATTTTCTTACAAAGCCAATGTTTGCTATGGTATTGATTTTATTCATTGTAAATGCCATAAAAATAGTCAGTGTATCCAGGGAACAGTCCCCGTTCTCCATGTTAAGTGAAAGCTGTTTCCGGGAAGCTTATGACAAATTATATGAAATATATAAAGGGGAGTTAACAGATAAGAAGTTAGAAGGCATCATGGCTATTTATGAGCCATTAAAGGAAAAAATTGCCGATAATACCTATTCCACAGAGGCTGAAGAGGGATGCATGACCTATAATTCATTTAGCGATTGTCTTTTTTTAGAATGGTGCTTTATTAGAGACATAGAATATGAAACGGGATATGAAGATTATGCAAATAATGTGGTAAGAAATGCGGTTTCAAATGTTTCCTTTTTTAAAAGCAAGAACAGCCTTTTTGAGGCAAAAGTGAATTACAGGATTGCAAAAGCTTTTTATCAAAGAAAACTTACCAGTTTTTATAATACCGATGGATTTAGAGCATTGCTTTATTATGATTTTTCCACAATTATTATTATATTATTATGCCTGTATGGATGTTCTTCTGTCTTTATAAAAGAAGAAGAAACGGAAATGTATTTACTGCTGAAAACTTCCGTGAAAGGAAGAGAGGCTTCCTTTGCAGCAAAAATCATGTCATGCATGATATTTGTGTTTTTCATATGCATATTGTTTTCGGCAGAGGATTATGCACTTTTTCTTGTTAACTTTGGAAATATGGATGCTTTTTCAGAACCACTTTATATGTTAGAGGGGTTTAAAGATACGTTATTAAATATAAATCTGATTTCTTTCTATATTCTATGCGTGATAAGCAGGCTGATTGGAATATATGCCATTGCATTTATTTTTATGATGATTTCGCTGTATGGCAAGAACATCTTATCCGTACTTGTGGCTAATATAGCAAGTATTGCAGGAATCATAGGAATCTATTCTATAAATGCCAGTGCATTAAAATATGTGAATCCCTTATCCTTGGTTTTTGGGCGCAGGCTTTTTATGAGGCAGGAATTTATCAATTTTTTTGATTATCCCGTATGCAGCAGTTTGCTTCCATATATTTTTTCCGGGAGTATTTTGATTGTTGGAGCTGCTATGATGAGCCGCAGATGGAATCGGGGGTGAAAATATGGATATAAACAGATATGAACTTCAGAAGTTACTGTTGCATCACAAATTGTTGTATTTGATGATTGGTTTTCAAATAATTGCTTTTATTCTGTCTGCATTAAACGATAAGCCGGTTAATACAGATATCGAAAATAATCTTGAAGGATATACATATTACATAAATCAGACAGAAGGGAAAATAACAGAAAAAACCTCTCAATTTTTTGACGATATGTCTCAAAACTATGCAGCCATGGAAAGTGAATTCCAAACCATTTACCAGAAGGTTTCCCGTGGGGAAATTACGATTGATGAATGCAGGGAAAGAATTGAAGAGTTAAATCTGTGTCTTGAGAGAAAGAAAGGTTTTCTTGTGCTTTATGAGCAGTACGCAGAAGCAAAGGAAAACACAACGAACCGGTATCTTCTTAATACAAATGCCTGGGATGCATTGCTGTCCAACGAAAGCCTGGATTTTCCTCTCGTTATTTTTATCATGATAATTGCGTGTGTGGGCTTTGGGGTGGAGATTTATAGTGAGATGGATATTTTGCTTCGCAGCTCTCAAAAAGGTGAGCGAAAGTTAGGTCTTTTTAAGCTGCTGGTAGTGGTAATGCTCAGTGTCATCAGTGTGGTTTTGGAACACCTTATAAGAATTGTATTTTTACAAGTCAAATATGGGTTCACCCATGGAGAGTATCCCCTTCAGAGTTTAAAGTTTTTTAAGGAATATACAGGGGATATTTCCCTGTTTGAAGCAGGCCTTGGTATTTTTTTATGGAAGGTTCTTGGCTGTATCATGTGGGGTGTAATCATAAGTGCACTTATGCTTTTGTTCAGAAAATATGCACTTACCATGATTGCTTCCATTGCCGGCCTCATCTTAACATACATAGGAATTTCATCTGCTCATATAAAATACTACCTTCCGGGGCCGCTGGGGGCTTTGCTGGGAACTGGCTTTTATAGAGGCAGCAGCTATAACGTAAGTGAATACTCCGGAGAAAAAATTTATACATTTATACAATTATCAGGGAAAATGAAAACAATAATCTTAGGGATAGATATTTTGCTCATATTGGCGCTTTCAATTTATGTGATTTTTAAGTATTCTAATTGTTGGTTTCCTATAGTTCACTTTAAGAAAAAAGTGGTTTCATGCATTGCCATATTTGTGCTGGTAATAAGTACAATGACAGGATGTGCCCGGGAAGATCAAACAAATACATGTATATTTAATCTTGCAAACAGCGCAAACTATGAAACAGAGAAATATCTGCTGTATGACGAGTTTAAAAATGTGGAAACTTATGTTATGGTAAGAGACAAAAATACAGGGGAAACAACAGAGCTGGTAAAAGACCCATATAGAGATAATAAAGAAATTGTAAATGCATTTTATGCAGACGGACAATATGCGTACTATTTGGAAATGACCAAGGATAAAGAAGGGAAATACATGGCAGATGAATATGATGAAATCTCATTAGTGCGGGTTCGTTTAGAGGATTTTTCAGCAAAGAAATTGTTTTCCTGTTCCATTAAAACAACAAAAGGGGATATATTTGGGATAAATAAACGTGAAAATGAAAATTATGTCCTTTTGGAATTGTCTTCCTTTTTTGTACATGAGAATGCTTTTTACTTCATGACAAGCGATGGTGAGGTGTATGCTGTTAATCTCATGACAAAGAGCAGGAAATTGTTATTTACCTGTGACGGGATAAGCCTGTCATTTTGTAATGGAGTATTTTATTACACAAATACCGTTTCTCAGCTGGTGGAATATAAGGTTGGAACGGGGGAATGCATTGTACATGAGGATATAATTGCGGATGGATTTATTATCAATGAGAACCATGTTGTTTATAAGGACAGGACAAACAGCAATGCGTTGACATGTATAGATTTTAATGGAGAAAATAAAGTAGTAATCTGCAGGGAACAGGTCTATTTTTATGCAGCAGACCAAACACATATTTATTATATGGAGGCAAACGAGATTTTACATAAAGTTGATTTTACGGGAAAGGCCGGTAAGGATATAAAAGCCAGTTTAGCATCAGGAATCTATGTGTTTGACAATTACGAAAAAATAATTTTTTGTGATTATGATGGTGGAGTAACGGAGGTGTATAAGTAACGATTTGATCAATCCCAATGGGGAGGTTTTTGTGATTGGAATAACTTCCAGGCTGTTAGTTAATCATTACCAAAATTATAATAAAATAAGCAACACAGTATCAGAGCGCATAGAACCAGTCCATGCGTTCTGTTTTTGTAAAGGAGCAGAGAAAAGTTTAAGTTGTGATAAAAAGAAAAATAATATATAATAAAATACGGCAGATATAGGCAAGACTATCTGTAACACTGTGTTCAATAGGACGATCAAAGGAGGACGAGTCATGAAGAGAATTGGTATGTTGACAAGCGGCGGTGACTGTCAGGCATTAAATGCAGCAATGAGAGGCGTGGTAAAGAGCATTACAAATGCGGAACAGGATGTGGAAATTTACGGCTTTTTAGACGGATATAAGGGTCTTATTTACGGAAATTTCCGTATGCTTACCAGCCGTGATTTTTCAGGAATCTTAACAAAGGGCGGTACAATTCTTGGAAGCTCCCGAACTCCCTTCAAGCTTATGAGGGAGCCGGACGAAAATGGTTTGGATAAAGTAGAGGCAATGAAACAGAACTATTACAAATTAAAACTGGACTGCCTGGTGATTTTAGGAGGGAACGGAACTCATAAAACAGCAAATCTCTTAAGGGAAGAAGGGCTGAATGTAGTAACTCTGCCTAAGACCATTGATAATGACCTTTGGGGAACCGATATGACATTTGGTTTCCAGAGTGCAGTGAATATTGCAACAGAAGCAATTGACTGTATCCATACTACGGCGGCCTCCCACGGGCGTGTATTTATCGTAGAGGTTATGGGACATAAAGTAGGCTTTTTGACCTTGAATGCCGGAATTGCAGGGGGAGCGGATATTATTCTGATTCCGGAAATCCCATATGATATTGATAAAGTAGTGAAAGCCATTGACGAAAGGCATAAAAGAGGAAGCAAGTTTACGATTCTGGCAGTAGCCGAAGGCGCTATCTCCAAAGAAAATGCAAAGCTTTCCAAAAAAGAATTAAAAGAAAAAATGAAGAATTACCCATATCCCTCTGTGTCCTATGAGGTGGCAGATAAAATCAAGGAAAAGACAGGTTATGATGTGCGCGTTACCGTTCCGGGCCATACCCAGAGAGGAGGCAGTCCCTGCCCTTATGACCGGGTGTTTGCGTCAAGGCTTGGTTCCGAGGCGGGCAAGCTTATTTTAGAAGGACAGTACGGATTCATGGTCGGAATTAAAAATAGAGAAATCATCAGGGTGCCCTTAGAAGAAGTAGCAGGCAAATTAAAAACAGTTGCTCCGGACGCTTCCATTGTGAAGGAAGCAAAAATGTTAGGCATCAGCTTCGGAGATTAGTATGTCATATCAAGCTCTTTACAGAAAGTTCCGTCCCAATCATTTTCATGACGTAAAAGGACAGGAGCATATTGTAACAACATTAAAAAATCAAATAAGCGCGGACAGGGTAGGTCATGCCTACCTGTTTTGCGGTACGAGAGGTACAGGAAAAACAACCATTGCAAAGATTTTTGCAAAAACGGTAAACTGTCAGAATCCCATAGATGGAAGCCCCTGTGGAGAATGCGCTTCCTGTAAAGCCATTGCTGCAGGCGCTTCCATGAATGTGATTGAGATTGATGCCGCATCCAATAATGGTGTGGATAATATCAGGGAAATAGTAGATGAAGTTTCCTATTCCCCGGCGGAAGGAAAATATAAAGTATATATTATCGATGAGGTTCATATGCTCTCCATTGGAGCCTTTAATGCGCTGTTAAAGACATTAGAGGAACCGCCTTCTTATGTGATTTTCATACTGGCTACTACGGAAGCCCATAAAATTCCCATTACCATATTATCCAGATGCCAGCGGTATGATTTTAAACGCATTACCATAGATACCATTACGGACAGACTGAAAGAGCTTATGGCAGAGGAGCAGGTGGAGGTAGAGGAAAAGGCGCTGCGTTACATCGGAAAGGCGGCGGACGGTTCCATGAGGGATGCCTTAAGCCTGTTGGATCAATGCATTGCTTTTCATTTTGGCGAAAAGCTCACTTATGATATGGTATTGGACGTATTAGGTGCAGTGGATGGCGGGGTATTTAGCAGAATGCTCCGACATATGATAGATAAAGATGTATTAGGCTGTATTACCCTGTTAGAAGAAATGGTCATGCAGGGTAGGGAGCTTACCCAGTTTGTATCGGATTTTACATGGTATTTAAGAAATCTTCTTTTAGTGAAATCTTCTGAACATGCAGAGGAAATCATAGAAGCTTCCACGGAAAATATGGCGCTTCTGAAAGAAGAAGCTGACATGCTTGAACAAAATGCCATCATGCGTTACATTCGTATTTTTTCAGAGCTTTCAGGACAGATGAGATATGCTACGGCAAAGAGGATACTTCTTGAGATGACTATGATCAAGGTTTGCAGACCCGGCATGGAAACCAATCAGGACAGTTTGCTGGAACGTATCAGGGATTTGGAAGAGAAGATGGAAAATGGCATCCCGGTAGCAGCGGCTAACTATAGTCAGCCTCAGATTACTGACAAGGAAGGGAAGATAAAGAAAGAGAGACCTCCTATGCCGAAGGCTGTTCCAGAGGATGTAAAAGCAATTGTATCCAAATGGGATGCAATCATAAGCAGAACCTCATCTCCCATGAAACAATATTTAAAGGGGGCAAGGCTGAGTCTCGGAGGAGACAACTGCCTGATGGTAGTCTTGCAGGATGGACTGCCCTATGATTATTTTTTCCAGCATAAGGAAAATAAAAAAATCCTGGAAGAACTTCTTTCAGAACATGTGGGAAAGGAGATTCAGGTAACCATCCAATCCATACAAAGGGACGAAAACTTTGATAATTCTTATGTTGATCTTAGCAGGATCATACAAATGGAAATTGAAGAGGAAGATTAAAATAGCAAAAGCGATTTTAATATATAACATATAGTCATAAATAGAAAAATCAGGAGGACAGGAATCATGGCAAAACGAGGAGGATTTCCGGGAGGCGGAATGCCTGGAAATATGAATAATTTAATGAAGCAGGCTCAAAGGATGCAGCGTCAGATGGAGGAAAGCCAGAAGGAGCTGGAGGAAAAGGAATTTACGGGAAAAGCCGGTGGCGGCGTGGTAGAAGTAACTGTGACAGGTAAAAAGGAAGTAACAAAGGTAAGGCTGGATAAAGAAGCTGTGGATCCTGACGATACGGAAATGCTGGAGGATCTGATTATGGCAGCTGCCAATGAAGCATTGCGTCTGGCAGAGGAAGCAAGTGCAGAAGCTATGTCGAAAATGACAGGTGGCATGAGTCTTGGAGGAGGCTTTCCCTTTTAATGGATTTGTATAGCGGATATATCAATAAGTTAATCGAAGAGCTGGCAGGCCTGCCGGGTATTGGCGCAAAGTCCGCCCAGCGGCTTGCTTTTCACATTATCAATCTTCCCAAGGAACGGGTGGAAAGATTTGCCAGTACCATGATAGAAGCAAAAAACAACGTGCGGTATTGCGGCCGGTGTTTTACTTTAACGGATCAGGAAATCTGTCCTATTTGTGCCAATGCCAAAAGAGATCAGAAAACCATTATGGTAGTGGAAAATACAAGAGATTTGGCAGCATATGAAAAAACGGGAAAATTCGACGGCGTTTACCATGTGCTTCATGGTGCGATTTCTCCTATGCTCGGTATGGGACCCAATGATATTAAGCTGAAAGAACTGATGCAAAGGCTTCAGGGAGATGTGGAAGAAGTAATCATTGCCACCAATTCAAGCCTGGAAGGGGAAACTACGGCCATGTACATCAGTAAGCTGATAAAGCCTACCGGAGTAAAGGTTACAAGAATTGCAAGCGGTGTTCCGGTGGGAGGAGATTTGGAGTACATAGATGAGGTAACTCTGCTCAGGGCATTAGAAGGCAGGGTGGAGCTATAAAATCATTTTGAATCAGAGTATAAAAAGACAGTATCCATGATGCTGTCTTTTTTATGCCCAAAAGGTCGAAAAGTTTTTTTATGAAAGAGACAAAAAATGCTAAAAAGTATCAGGCAGCCTGTGTTATATATGTAAACATCAGGAAAAACATAGAAAAACAAAGGCGGCGAAAATATGATTGAAATTATAAGAGAGGAAACTCTGAAGGAGCGGGAAGAAAGAAGGAAAAGGGAGTCAAATGGAGAAAACCAACAGACAGAGGAAAAGCAGACGGAAGGCTGTGGCATTCCAAAAAACATCAGGCAGATAGGCGACAGCAGCGGCATAGAAAAAATTTACATAGAGGATTATGTTATGACACATATGAAACAACTGGCGGCCTATGGTGATGAAAAGCCTAAGGTGCTCATTTTATATGGAAAAAGGGAGATTATAGATAACCAGTTGTTTTGGTTTATAAGCGGGGCTGTGCAGGCGGAAGCAATTGACACATTTATGGACAAAATTGTATTTGATGAAAAGCTTTGGGTACAAATCAATGAGACGGCCAATCGTTTTTTTAATGGTTTAGCGATTCTTGGCTGGGCATTTCTCAAAAAAAGCGGCGACAGCTATTGGGATGAAATGGTTTTGAGCACTCATAAAAAATTTTTCCGTCCGGATCAAAAAATCTTCTTTGAATATATTATGAATGAACGTATAGAAAATATGTATTTATTTGAAAACGGAAAAATGGACAGGCAGTCCGGCTTTTACATTTATTATGATAGAAACGAACCGATGCAGAACTATATGCTTGCTTACAAAGAAGAGGAAACAGAGCAGTCGGAAGAATTTACAGGAGATCAGGCGACCAAGCAATTTCGTGCCATTGTGCAGGAAAAAAAGGAACAAATGCGCAGGCGGCATACAATGGGACTGCTATATGGGACAAGCGCCATTTTGGTTATGGTAATTATGGTCATTGGAATTACTATGCTGAATAACTATGAGAAAATGCAGAATATGGAAAAGGTGCTTTATGAAATATCCGGACAGATGGAGGAAGTGCAGGCGGTAGAAACAGGAGAGGAGGTTGCCAATGTAAAAACGGCGGATGGCACAGAGCCGACGGCGGGAGAGGATGTGGTGGAAACTACAGCAGGAATCCTCACAAAAGCGCCGGGTGCACAAACGGATAATTCTGAGGATACTGCGGGCAACGTTGAAGATAAAAATAGTGAGGCTCCGTCTATGGATGCGGAAAACGTAAATACGGCAGAAGGCGGAAATGCAGATAGCGGGGAAGCGACCACTGAAGGGAACGATACAGCCAACGGGGAAGCAGCAGTGAATCAGGACGGTGTAACAAATGCGGAAGCGGCAGGCAAGCCTGATAATGAAGAAAATGGGAAAGAGGCAGAACAGACGGCTGATACAGGAAATGAAGAGGTAACAAAAGAAAATGTAGACCAGGCGGAAGAAAAGGGCAATACAGACATGGAAAATTCAAACGGGGGTGCAGAGAATGGACAAGCTGTAGAAACCGCTTCGTCCGTACCGAAAGAATACATCATTCAGAAAGGAGATACGCTTGCTAAAATAAGCCGGAAATTTTACGGTACAGAAAATATGGTTAAGAAAATCTGCGAGCTAAATCATATTCAGAACATGGACAATATCCTATATGGAGAAAAAATACTTCTCCCTTAAACCAAAAGATGGTATAATGTTCAAGCGAGTAATGAGAAATGCAAAGCATGT
The DNA here is from genome assembly GCA_947177925.1 of uncultured Lachnospiraceae bacterium. Taxonomy (GTDB): domain Bacteria; phylum Bacillota; class Clostridia; order Lachnospirales; family Lachnospiraceae; genus RGIG3040. Next base: position 2,065 of record CAMWWJ010000012.1, on the reverse strand, counting down.
CTGAGTAGTGGTGAAAGTACCGGTATAGAAAACAAGAAGGGTCAAATGCAAATGAAAAGCATAACAGAATTTTTTCGGGATATTCTTTCCGGAGACTCTGAAATCACATATAAAGATAAAATACTAAAGCACCGTTTGCATATGTTATACAGGAGTGCTCTGATAATCATTTTGATTCTGGTAATTTTTCTGTTTGTGAGAATACGAGTCAATAACCGGGTATATTCGGAATATGAAGTGGTTGCGGAAAGCAGCAGGGAAGGTACGAAAAATAGTATTTATGAAAGTTATTATGGAAATCTGCTGGCATATAGTAAGGATGGTATCACGGCTTTTGATAAAAAAGGGGTAAAGCTTTGGAATCAGCCTTACGAAATGCAGAATCCAATTGTGCGGGTAGCAGGACAATATGTGGCAGTGGGGGATTATAGAGGCAGCATTATTTACATAATGGATATCAATGGATTAAAGAGTGAAGTGGATACGGATATGATTATTCAGGATTTTACCATTTCGGAAAAAGGTGTGGTAACAGCCATTCTGGATAAGAATGATTCTACTCTGATCAGATTGATTTCGGCAGAAGGAACAACGATTATAGACATGAGGACTTCCATGGCGGATAACGGCTACCCTTTGGCGGTCAGTCTCTCGCAGGATAATCTGAAGTTAGGAGTATCTTATCTGAAGGCAAAAAATGCCCAGATAAACACCAGCATTGCTTTTTACAATTTTGGTGATGTAGGTCAGAACAAGAGTGAGAATTTAGTAAGCGGCTATAACGTGGAAGAAGAAGTGATTCCCTTTTTGAAATATGTGAACAGTACTACGGCAATAGCATTGGGAAATCAAGAATTATTATTTTTTAAGGGAAAACAAATTCCGGAGCTTTCAAATGAAGTTCCTATCGAAGAAGAGGTTCAAAGCATTTATTATAATGAGAAGCATGTGGCTTTAGTTTTTCATAATACCTCATCTGATGAAAAGTATCGGATAGACGTATATGATTTAAATGGAAAACAGGAATGTTCTTTTTTGACGGATATTGAATATAAGGAAATTCTTATTAAGAACAATGACTTGATTGTATACAACGAAAGTTCAGTTGAAATGTATAATACAAAGGGGGATGAAAAATATAAAGGCTCCTTTGGAGAAAATATAAGTGCAATCATGCCGTTGGAAAGCAGAGGAAGATTTGTAGTGATAAAAGACAATACGATAGAAACTATTAGATTGCGATAAGAAGACTCTGTCGACGGACGGGCGGAATAGGATGAAAGTATGAATGAACTACTTATTTTTACAGCGATATTGCTGTTGGGATTTGCTATACATGGATTATATGCTGGATTTGTTAAAACAATTTTCACATTGATATTAAAAATAGTTACTTTGATTATCGGTATCATGCTGACACCGCATATTAGCAGTTTTTTGTTTAAAGATATTACCAGCGGAAACGGAAAACTGGCAAATCATATTGTTGTATTTATAGTTTTATATATACTAGCAATGGTTTTGCTCAAAGTCCTGCTTGTCTCTTTGGATATTCTGGCCAAACTTCCTATTTTGAAAAGCATGAATCGAATATGTGGCTTTGCGGCAGGCTTTGCAGAAGGAATACTGGTGTTGTGGATTGTCTTTGCAATAGCCTTTGCATTATCATCAACACCTCCGGGTATGTGGATTGAAGAAAAGGCAATGGAAAATACTTTCCTTACTTTTATTTATGAAAATAATTTAGTCACTCATGTCATGAATGATTTGTTTCAGAGTACCAGTGTTCTTCGATGAGAAAGTTGGCTGTAAAGATGAGATATGACAGTGCAAGAATACGAAAAAGGCATCTCATATTCTCTCCTAAAAGTGATAAAAAGTAAAAAAAGTAAAAAAAGCCAAAAAAAGTTAAAAAAGGTGTTGACAATTTAAAAACCAGATGATAGTATATACGAGTCGCTTGTGATGAGCGAGCGATAAACCGGATGATTTCTCATAGAGAAATCGGACAAAGTACCTTGACAAACAAACAGCAATGCAACCCTGAAATTCCAAGAGAAAAAAC
>CAMWWJ010000011.1 GCA_947177925.1 uncultured Lachnospiraceae bacterium | reverse complement strand
AAACAGCTATATACAAAAGAAATTTAGTGCGAAAAGTTTTTATTCTTCAGAGCTGACAATGTGACAGGCGCTCAGCCATTGCCTGGACGGTTTCTGGTGGAAGTTGTGTTGCCTGAATAACCTTAGTAATGCTGAGCCCCATTTTTAACAGGTTTTCTGCGACTTCCAATTTCATTTCTAATTTTCCCTCTAATTTTCCCTCTTCTTTTCCTTCTAACTTTCCTTCCAATCTGCCTTCTTCCCTGATTTCATCCATAATTGCACACATTTCTGCCACTCCCTTCTCATCTTCCTTAAAATAGCGTTTTCTTTTTGATGTGACTGGAAACAATTCATCATTATATGCATCACTTTCTGTAAAGACGGTCATAAGCTTTGAGGTATTTGAACCATCCTTATTAGCAGCATTCACATAGATTTCCTGTAAGCCGTTTTCCACAATAGTACCAGTTTCCCGAATAATCCGGTCTATATGGTAAACGGTTTTTCCTTCTCCCAAAAAGTCTGATTTTGATATGTAAATGATACATAAATCCGATATGTCCTGAAATCTTGAACCTGTATCAGTGGTATTAGCTGTAATGCATGAAGCATGGTAGCGGACTCTTTTCTGATGGTCAACATCGTTTCCCTTTTGTACTTCCACATTAATGATCTTGCCAGTGCCGGACCTGCACAGGATATCTAAAATAACGGAACGTCCCTGCAGATTTTTAATGGTATGCTGTGCATGGCTTTCAAGCACTGTCAAAGAATCGTCTTCTAAAATCGTCCGGATGACTTCCTGGCAGAACAGGATATCCTCTGCCATCTTCTTTAAGAAATCATCATCGATAGGATTTAAAAGCCTTGCCCTTTTGGCATAGGTCTGACTGTTCATCTTTTGCAGTTCTCCTTTTCTGTCTGAAATGTTCAATTTGATAAAGCAGAAAAAGAGATAACCGATGAATCTTCTTAATCATAGTATAGGAAATACATGGGAAATTTGCAAGATAAAAATGCACGTTATTGAAAATAGATGCTGACAGTTTTGAGTTATCCTGTTATCTGCTCAGATGTTGAATGAATTTAGAAATAATAGTTTAAAATATGATAAATTGGCCGCTAAAGTACAATCATAAGCATTCCTCCGTTTTAAATAATAAAAAGTTGAAATCATGACCGATCTGGTCTGGAAATAGATTGAGAAAAATAAACTGACAATTATTTCATTAATTAAGAGTTGTGATGAGTTTAACATAAATAAGGAAGAGGCGCAAGAGGCGCGATTAAGTTTCTTCTTCGATAGTATTATATTTTGGAACATATCATCCTTTTTTGTTTATTTTTTATCAAGTATACAAACAGGCATTTGAAACAAACCATCACATCATGCTAAGATATACCAAAACATTTATGAAGAGAAAGATGAAGGGCATTCTGTTAGGGATGGTTGCTGTGATTATCGCAACGGTGGTAGGTGTTGCCATCTTTAAGGCAGCAAGATAAAAAAGAGAACCTGATTGAGTTTCAGGTTCTCTAAACTAAGGAAAATCCTTGACGAAGAATGGCGTTCCAATTACTTTTTTGAAAAAGGAATCGGATAACAATAACTAGATTGTCCTGTTCTGAAATTGTATAAAAAGCCAGGTAACCATTCACAACGATAAAACGGATGCCCCATGAAGCGAGAACAGGATCATCCGCCAATCGAAATTTTTCAGGAAAATCGGAAAGAGAATGGATTTGTTTTTCAGCTTCGTCAATTAGGTCATCAGCAGCTTTGGGATTTTTCAATACAAATTCAATGTGGTCTGCGGCACGAATTAAGTCTCGTTCAGCAGCTGATGTGATGTGTATATTGTAACTCATCGCTTGCGTTTGTCCCTGATAGATGAAATCGATTCGGAGAATGGACGGGTATTGCCCTCGGCAACATCGTCCATTCCTTCTTTAATCAGACCATAAAGCTCAAAACGGCTGGTCATTTCTTCATAGGCTTCTATGCTCATAACAGCAAGGTCGCCTTTACCATTTTTGGTAATGAATACCGGCTCGGTATAAGTATGGCAGAATGTAGAGATTTCATTGTAATTATTTCTAAGTTCTGCACTTGATTTGATTACTGGCATAAATTAGCGCCTCCTATTCATAACAAAATTATACACAAATTTTGTTATGAAGTCAATGGGATTATGGTAATAGTATATATCAGTTTTTGTAGCTATATACGATTGACTTTCTTTTGGGAGCAATCCGGGCACCAGCCGAGGCCACTTGAAACAAAATATCACCTCATGCTAAACAATCAGCATAAGTTTTGCTTGTAAATCAATATCCTTTACTGAAATCAATAATATTCTTTTTAGGCTCATTATTTTTATCTCGCTTCATATTTTCGCAGAATATATCTAAAATCCTCTTTCTTGTAAACTTATTTTCTCCCCAACTTATTCCTGAAATATGCGGAGTCAATAACACATTTTCCATATATCTGAGAGGATGTTTTTCAGGTAAAGGTTCAGGATCCGTAACATCAAGAACTGCACCTTTGAGTAATCCTTTCTGCAGAGCATTTGTTAATTCGTCCGTATTCACAACAAATCCACGTCCAACATTTACGAGTATGGCGTTTGCCTTCATCTTTTTTATTCTTTCTGCATCAAACATTCCCGCTGTTTCTGCTGTACCCGGAAGCGTGATAATAACCACATCCGCACTTTGCAATTGCGTATCAACACTGTCTATTGTATATATTTCATCAAAAGACAAATGATTATTGCTAGGAGTACGACATATTCCAACAGTATAAGACCCGAAACATCTAAGCTTTTTTGCAGTTTCCTGTCCAATATTTCCTGTTCCTAAAATAAGTACTCTTTTCCCTTCTAATGTATCATCACCCTCAATTTGGTTCCAACCACCACTTTTCATTTGTGCACGATATGAGAACAGATTTTTATATAATGCAAGAATTCCGGAAACAATATATTCAGAAATAACACATCCATAAGCACCTGAAGCACTGGTAAGAATAATATTATCAGGAAAATCCGGAGCAGAAGTATATTTATTGGCACCTGCCCAAGTCATCTGAATCCATCTAAGATTTTTCATAAAATGAATTGTACTGTGTTTAGGCTCCCCAAATACAATTTCTATATTCGCATAATCCTCGCTTTTAAGAAGTTCCTTCTCATTATCAAAAAACAAAACCTTATCCTCTTTTTCAACTGATGATAAAATAAGTTTTTTCTCACATTCCAAACATTTTTTGATTATAGCAATAATTCGCATCATTTTCCCTTTCTATTCTCACTAGTATTCTCTACTTAAACTTCAATGTTTCTTTCTATTTTATCATAACAAGTTCAGGTATTCCAGTATCACTTCATTAAAACAAAAACTTATTTGTGAAATTACCAAACATCCAAAGTATCAATCTCATCTTATCTGTCCTTTCCTGAAAATCTAAAAAGCATTTTAATCAGTTCACACAGTCCATTCATATTGTGTTATAATGTGTTATGTGATTGCACAATTGAAAATTATTTTTTCTTACTTTATAAGGAGTATAATGTGAAAACCTACACTATTTGCGGCAGTATGAAATTTGAAAAAGAGATGCGGGAAATCGCATACTATCTTGAAACTCAAAAAGGGTACAATATCCTGCAATGTGTATATAACGTAACAAATACAGATCCAACTGCAGAAGAATTAAACAATCTTGTAAGCGCTCATTATAAGAAAATTGATATGAGCGATGGCATTTTTGTGGTAAATGTTGATGGATATATTGGAAAAGCCGTACAAGCAGAAATAAATTATGCAAAAAAAGCAGGTAAGGAAATACTTTATCATTGTGAGTGAGGTTTTACAAAGTTTGAATTTGAGGTGCTTGAATGGATAGCAAGGAAATTATAATTAAAGTGAATAAACTTATTCAGATGCACCAAAAATCCAAAAGTATTGATAGGAAGACGGGAGTGGCTGCATATGGATAAAGAAGAGATATTTGACGAAGAGATGATAAAAGATATCATGAATCATTTAGACAGGGAAACAAGTCAGGGAACAGTACGGATGAGCGTGAATATGGACCCGGAAAAAACAGAAGAGAAGACTGTATCCCATGAATGCTGCAGAATCTATGGAAAGACGGCATCGGAAGTGGTGAATTTATTGGATGCTTATACGGATTTAAGTGCGGGAGAGCCGGATCGGGAAGCCTGAGGAAGAAAAAAGGCTGTAGAATGAATCAGCAGAAATGTCAGAGAGCGCAGATGAAAAATCTGCCATGGAGGAGAGAAAAATATGTTTTCAGTAGATCATTATGCCATTAGTGTGAAAAACCTGGATGCCAGCATTGCATTTTATCAGATACTGGAATTTGAGGTCGTAAAAAGCTTTCAAGCAGAGGATGGGTCCCTTTCCATCGTTCATATGAAAAATGGGGAATTCATTTTAGAACTGTTTGCTTATAAAGAATGCAAAGACATGCCGGAGTCGGCGCTTTCTTTAAACAGTGACCTTCCTGTTATAGGCTCAAAGCATTTTGGATTATATGTAGGGGATTTGGAAGAAGCTGCCAGATATCTGCTGGAAAAACAGTTGATTTCCAGGATGCCTGAAATCAAAACCGGAAGGCTGGGCAGGAGCTATTTCTTTCTGTCAGACCCTAACGGCATTTTAGTGGAGATTATACAGGGTGCAGGCCGATGAGGAGAAAGATCCTGATTGTAGATGATGATGAAGATCTGGCAATGATAGCCGGTGATATGTTGAATGACTATGGGTACGAAACAGACTGTGTCTATGACGGGGAAGCTGCTTATGAGCTCTTAAAGTCTAAGAGCTTTGACCTGATATTATTGGATATTAACCTGCCTTATGAAACAGGCTTTTCTGTATGCAAGGAGTTAAGGAAGGTTTCCACGGTTCCCATTATATTTGCCAGTGCCAGAACAAGTGAGGATGACCGGATTACCGGCCTTGATATGGGAGGAGACGATTATCTGCCAAAGCCCTATTCTTTAAAAGAGCTGTTAGCAAGAGTTAACGCATTGATACGCAGGACCTATGGCTTTTCACAGGAAGAACCGCCTGTTTCGGCAGGAGACATTCTGATTGATGTGGAAAGCCGTACAGTTACAAAGCAGGGTAAGCCTGTTTCTCTGTCTTTGAAGGAATTTGACCTGCTTGTTTATATGGCAAAAAATAAAAACAAGCCATTGTCCAAGGAGGAGCTGTTAAGAGCTGTATGGGGCATTTACAGCGAGGCGGAGTTGTCCACTGTAGCAGTGCATATCCGGTGGCTTCGGGAAAAGCTTGAAAAAGACCCCTCAAAGCCTGATATCATAAAAACAGTATGGGGTGTTGGTTACAGTTTCAATGGTGAATAAAGGCGGGAAAAATGATGAAGAAAAAAATCATATGGATTACGATTCTGTTTTTGTTTCTTTATATAGGAGGTGCAGCATTTCTATGCAACAGCATAATAGATCAGGAATCAGAGGAGGATTATGCTAACGTACAGGTAAATGAAGTGAAGCAGTTAGGACTGGCAGGAGAGTTTGCAGATGAGAAAGCAAAAGAGGCGTTTTCAGAGGCGGCGGATTCTCTTATGGAAACAGTGGAGGCTCTTTCACAAGAAGGATATCATATACAGATAAGAAAGGTAGTTTTGGGAATGACAGTTCTCTGCTGTCTTTTTCTTTTGCTCATTTTTCTATATGTGTATTTCAAAATTATAAGGCCGTTTTCGGTGTTGGAGAATTATGCCGGGGAAATTGCAAAAGGAAATCTGGATATTTCCCTGCCTTATGAAAGGACTAATTACTTTGGAGAATTTACATGGGCCTTTGATCATATGAGAGGAGAAATCAGAAAGGCGAGGGCTTGTGAAAAAGAAGCCATAGAAAATAATAAGACGGTAATTGCCACCTTGTCCCATGATATCAAAACGCCTATTGCATCCATTCGGGCTTATGCGGAAGGACTGGAAGCCAATATGGATTCGGGGACGGAGAGAAGGCAGAGATATATATCGGTAATCATGAAAAAATGTGATGAAGTCACAAAGCTTACCAATGATATGTTTCTGCATTCCCTGGCTGATCTGGAAAAACTGAAGCTTGATGTGGAAACAATATGGTTAAAGCCGGTAATGATGGAATTTGTAAAGGAAATGAATGGGGACAAAGGCGATATTCATATCATGGGAGAAATTCCGGATATTTGTATAGAAGGAGACCGGAAAAGACTGATACAGGTTTTTGGGAACATTATCGGAAACAGCAGAAAGTATGCGGGAAAGGGAAAAAGCAGGCAGGCCGGAAGCATAGAAGTTTCCGTAAAGGAACAGGATGCAGGGGGAAAGAACAGGGAAGCTGTAATCTGTTTTGAAGATTATGGCCCTGGAATCCCGGATGAGGATATGCCCTTTATATTTGAAAAGTTTTACCGGGGAAAAAATGCAGGCACAGAGGAAGGAGCCGGGCTTGGGCTTTATATAGTAAAATACATTATGGAGCAGATGGATGGCAGTGTGGAAGCCGCCAATACAGGGGAGGGACTTTCCGTATCCCTTCATCTGAAAATCTCTTAAAGATTTCTTAAACACTTTTTTGCTACGATTGATAAGTCAATAAAAAAGCAAAGAAGAAAGGAAGTTATTTATGGGCAGCATTTTATTAAAAACCAAGGATTTGTGCAAAAGCTTTTCCAATAACGGAGAGCAGAACCATGTGCTCAATCAGGTGAATCTGGAAATTTTTCAGGGAGATTTTACCGTGATCATGGGTTCCTCCGGTTCCGGAAAGTCAACACTCTTATACTGTATAAGCGGCATGGATACCATTACAAGCGGTGATGTATGGTATGAGGGAAGGGCTGTAAACGCCATGAAGGAAAAAGAAACCGCAATGCTTAGAAGAGGAGACTTTGGGTTTGTATTTCAGCAGATGCATCTGGTAAGCAATCTGAGCCTGTTTGAAAACGTAGCGGTGCCGGGATACTTAAATAAATCCAAAACAACAAAGGAAACGAATGAAAGGGCAAGAGAGCTTTTGGCACAGGTAAATATACAGGATGCTATGAAACGCCTTCCATCCCAGGTTTCAGGGGGAGAACAGCAGAGAGCGGCTATTGCAAGGGCCATGATCAACGAGCCGAAGCTTTTATTTGCAGACGAGCCTACAGGTGCCTTAAATCAGAAAAATACGAAAGACGTTATGGAGCTGCTTTTAGGAATCAACCAAAACGGACAAAGCATTTTAATGGTAACCCACGATGTGAGAGCCGCGATTTACGGGAACCGGCTGTTATATCTGGAAGATGGAAGAATCTTGGGCGAATTAAAGCTGGCGCCTTTTAATGCAAAGGAAGCAAAGAGCAGAGAAACGCAAGTGAATGCATGGCTTGCTTCCATGTGCTGGTAGGAGGTGCGGCATGAGTATATTATCTATTTTAAAAGCAAATCTTCGTAGTAAAAAAAGTAACTTTATCAGTGTCCTGTTTTTAATGTTTTTAGTCACATTGGTAGTGACTACTGCATGCTCTGTCAGCGATAACTGTAAAAAGCGGGTGGAACAGTCGCTGACGGAATCGGGAGTAGGAGATTTGTGTTGTAATTTTATGGAATCTTATGAAAATGTTCTGACGGAGGAAATGATAGGTGGAATAGAAGCCTATGAGGAGGTGGAACGGGTACACAGAATTTTTGATGTGGTGGTTTCTTCTAAGGACAGTATGTCCATTGGGGGAAAAAGGATAAAGGATAGAATGCTATTTCAAACCTATGATAAGAAAAATATGCCATATCCCGTTTTCGGAAAAAATAATCTGGAATTTTTACAGGACCCGGAGCCTTTAGCGGAGGGGGAAATTTATCTTCCGGTTTCTTTTCAGACACGATATTCCTGTAAAGTAGGGGATCAGGTAAAAGTAAAAAGCGAAACCATAAATAAAACATTTCAGGTTAAGGCATTTATAGAGGATGTGACTCTGGGAAATCCGCTGTTTAACGGAACAAAAAATGTATGGATCAGTGACAAAGATTATGAATTGTTGAAAAAAGCATATGAAAAAGGGGATGCATTACTCTCTTCCAATGACACTCTGATGGTTTATCAAAAAAAGGATAGTAAGCTGGAAGAAAAGGAGTTTAAAGCGGAAATAGACAAAAGGACAGGTGTTATCAGCAATGCTTCAGTGATGTTTTCTAAACATGATTTTGCATTTTATGCTACCATGATTACGAATATTTTTTCAGCAGCAATGATTGTATTTGCGGTTTTAATGTTTTCCGGGGTTTTAGGGATTGTAGGACACAACATTACCACTACCATTGAAATGGATTATGTGAACCTGGGCATTTTAAAATCCCAGGGCTATGGGAAATGGGAGTTGCGGGCTGTTTATTTTTGTCAATATTTATTGGCGGGAGCCGTAGGAGGCGTATTGGGATTTTTGACAGCCTTTCCGTCCACATATTTTATGAGCGGACTGTTGGTGCAGATTACAGGTTTTTTGCCGGAGCATAAAATTTCATATGGGATAAGCTTACTGGCTATGCTTTTGATGCTATGTTTTGTTGTAGGCTTTGCTTTTATAAAGACTGCAAAAATAGGAAAGATTTCCCCTATGCGTGCCATTTCGGGAGGAAGGGACAGCATCTATTTCTCACCAAGAATCAAAACAACTCTCGGAAAAAGAGGTCTGGCATTCCGCATGATGCTCAGGCAGATTACCACGAATGCAAGGCAGTATATAAGCAGTCTGGTGATTGTGGCGATGCTTGTTTATTTTATCATGGCAGTAACCTCCACTTTATCAGTCCTTAACGAAGAAAACATAATGAAGGATTATTATGGGGTAGAATTTGATCTGATGGTTTCCTATAAAGAGTCATTAGAAGTAAAGAAGGATGTGGAGAAGCTGATCGAAGAGTATGGGGGAATGGAAAGAGTGTATTTGTGTCCGTCCGTGTATCTTACTTTGGATGGAGATTCTATTAACGTGAATGCTCCGGAAAGCAGCCAGGAATTTACCAATGTATTTAAAGGCAGGGAGCCCCGCTATGAGAATGAAATCGTGATTACGGAAATTATTGCAAAGAAGTATGGTTTAAAAATCGGGGATACGGTTTCTTTGGCACATGACAGAGAAAACAGGGAATTTTTAATTACCGGATACTATCAGTCAGTACCCAACGCAGGAAAGGGAATGAGTATGCTTGCCAGCGGACTGGAATGCTATGAATTTTCCGAACATGAGCTGAATCAATACAATTACCTGGTTTCCGATAAGAAACAAATCGGCAGGCTGGTAGAAAAACTGCAGGAACAGTTTAGCAATCAAATCGAGATTACTGACGTACAGGGAATCCGGGAGAGCATGCAGTCTATCTCCACTGCTTCCATGGCTTCGAGTCTGCTTATTTATGGCATTTCCGTTTTGTTTATTCTGGTTGCCGCCTATATGGTCTGTGATAAGGTATTCTTAAAGGAAAGAAACGACTATGGGATTTATAAGTCCCAGGGATTTACAACAAATAATCTCAGACTGCAGTTTTCCCTGCGCTTTTTGGCTGTGGCATTTGCAGGCGGCGCCTTTGGTGCGGCATGTAACTTGCTGACCAATGATAAGTTTATGGAAATGGCGCTTAGCAGCATGGGAATTACTCATTTTGTAACCGATTACGGATTTATGGATTATGCAGTTCCGGTACTGGTACTGACCATAGTGTTTTTCTTTTTTGCTTATGTCATATCAGGAAGGATGAAAAAGGTGGATACGAAAAGTTTGATTGTGGAATAAATTGAGGGTATAATAGAGGGGAGGTGGCGTAAGGTTGTGAGGGATAGCGGGATGTGATTGTTTTCTGTGGACACGCTCCCGCTCTGCTCCACACGTAGCAGTACTAAGCTTGCAAAGAACGCAAGCTAAGTGCTGACGTGTTCGCCAAGGTCCGCAGAAAACAATCACATCCCGCTATCCGGCAACGTTATCGACACAAGCCGCTCGCTATGGAAAGCGCGACAGAAAGAAGGACAGGCGAAAATTTATGACAGAGCAGAATGGGATAATATAAAATCGACACCAGCCACTCTTGCTAGCGTATAGTGAAAGGGGCAGGGGTGCCGGTAAGTAGAATGACTATATGAATAATATTAAATTTGCGATGGAATATGCGGATAGTGCATTCTCGTGAACTTTAGCGGATATTGGGATGAATGGTTGTCTGCAGGTCCTTATATGCCGCGGAAATGAGACTTTAAAATTGTGGAAGCCTTTGCTGACACAATTTTTGCCCAAAGGCTCATTGAAATGCCCGGCATATCAGCTTCCCCACAGAACCAATCATCTGAATATTTCGCAGCCTCCCTGAAATTCCACAACCTGACTGAAATTTCAATTCCCCAAAATCTCATTTACATGATGTTCCAGATAATTATCCACCCCGGCTGCCAGCCCTTCTTCCTTCAGCTTTTCTAACAGCAGCGTGCAGATTTTTTCCACAAGCATTACCTTATGGTCTCTTTCATTGACCTTTCCCTGCATTTCTTCTTCCTCAACGCCAATCCATGCCTGTTCCTGGGAGGGGAGCAATGCCAGCTCCTCTAACAGCTTCCCAATCTGGCTTCCCCAGGAAAGCTCCTTCATTCCTCTGTGCATCCACTTATAATAAGGAGCATAGCTTTTGTTCAAAAGATATACCATGGACATAACATGCTTTATAAATTCACCTATTGTGATTTCTCCGGTAACCACATCTCCCCGAAGCATCATCCGCCCATAATTATATTGTCCCGATTGGGAAATATGCACTGCCTCCCTGGCCAGCTTAGAGCGCCAAAGCTCCGGCGGATAATAGGAAAGCAGCTTTTCTCTTATCATAGAAAAACCGTTTGGAGAATCCTGAAAAACTGCGCCGTTAGTAGCCGCCGCCAGCCCATATTCCTCCACTGCCGCCCATTCCTCCAGGGAATCCGGTATGACTGGAATTTCAAGAAGCTTTTTATAAAAGGAGCCGATCTTGAACACTCCTACCCTTCCCCTGCCCTGAGCAGTTGTCATTCTGAGTGTTCCCTTGTATATGGGCGGAAGCTGTTCATATGCTTCCTGCAGTTCTTTTCCAATCTTCCCATACAAAGCATCTGTAATCCAGATGCAGAAACCCGGTCCGAAATCATGATCTTTTGATATTTCATCATCAAATCCAAAACAGTCGGAGCCTTCTCCCACAAGTCCTATAGTCATCTGGGAAAAATAATCTGGAAATTTTTCAAGTAGCATAGGCTTACCTATCTGCTCATAATATTCTCTGGATAAATCCATTCCCTTCTTTGGCATATTGACACCCAGCTTACGGTATGCTTTCTCCAGACGCTTTTTCGTATCCTGATAGGATTTTGTCATTCCCATATTTTCATATATGGACAATAGAGCTTTTTCAAAGTAAGCAACAGCTAACTCATATACCTCTTTTCTAAAGCAAAGCTCTCCCATAAGGGATAACAGCGCTCCATAATGATAATCCCTTTCTCCGTCCTCTTTGAATAGCTCTTCTGCTTTTTTTGCATATTCTTCTGCCTGCTTAAGCCTGCCGGAAGACTCATGGGATTCTTCTGTCCACTTCAGGAAACAGGCTGCCAGATTTGTATAAGTGGTTGCTAACTCTATCCTTCCCTGACTGCCGTATTTTTCTATGATTGGAAGTGCCTTTTCCAAAAGCTCTGCCGCCTTCCCATACTCTTTAGCCGCCTCATATGCAAGGCTCATATTATTAAAAAGTCCGGCATAGCGATAATCGTCTTTCTCCAGATTTCCTTCGTATATGGTCTCCACTTCTTTGTAATATTCCATTGCTTCCGCCAGTCTGCCTGCCGCCCTGTTTGCGGTGGCAACATTCAGAAGGGTGGTGGCGTAAGGCACGGTTCCCTCTAATTTGCACATCTGCAGAAAAGAAAGCATCTGATTGCAGTAAAATATACTTTTTTCATGCTGCTCCATGCTCCGGTAAAACCCAATCAGCTCATTTACAATGGTAATGACTGACGAAGCATCTCCCTCTTCCATGGCATGTTTTAAATGCTCCTGCAAATAAGGCTCTACCTTTTCCATTTCCTTTTTTTCAAACAGCCGGTCAAGTCCGGTTAATATTTCATTGATTTCCATATTATTTTCCCCGCTTTTTCTATTTATCCTGCAGCTCTTTTACCATCTGGGCATAAGAAAGAGGCTCAAAGCCAAGCCTTCTGTAAAGAGAAACCGCCCGTTCATTTTCCGCTTCCCTGCTATTGCTATATACTACCATTATACACTACCGGTCAAATTTTTCATCCATATACGTTTCTTATACACGACCATGGAAATCACCAGCCGGATTACCTCTTCCAATGACAGGATAAAATATACCCAATAAACAGGCAGGTGGAATACAAATGCAGTTAACAGCCCTAATGGAACCCCAAAAACCCATGTTCCTATCAAATCAATTATAAGAGTAATATTCGTCTTTCCCCCACTTCTTATAACACCTCCCCCCATAATCATATTGCACACTTTGGCAAACAACACTGCTGAAAAAGCATAAAGAATGTAAACCGTGATTTCCTTAACTTCCATCTCCACCTTGAATATCTGCACATAAAAGGGGGCTAACAGGGATAAAACTATCCCTAATAAAATCGAACCCAGGAAACCGATTTTCATAAGTGTCCAGGAAGTTTTATATGCCTCCTCATATTGGTCCTTTCCAAGCCTTGCGCCAATCATCACAACCGCTGCCGAAGACACCCCGCTAAAGAGTCCTACGAACAGTCCCTGCAACGGCCCTGTAAGAGTCATTGCCGCCATCTCCTTTATTCCAAGCCTTCCATAAATCATAGCATAAATGTTTTCTCCCAGGCTCCATAAAAACTCATTGATTAAAATAGGTATTACCATAAGGAAAATTCTCTTTACCTCATCTTTTGTACAGGTAATTGACGGATGCAGGGAAAGCTCTTTTTCCCTATTCTTCCTTACAAGAAAGAAGATCATAATCAGCGCTTCCACACATCTGGCAGACAGAGTGGCAATTGCCGCCCCGTTCAACCCAAGAGCCGGAAAAATTCCTATTCCAAAAATAAGGAAATAATTTCCTATAATATTAAGTCCCATGGAGCAAATGCTCCCATACAAAGGAATCCTGCTTTCCTGAATGCTCCGAAACAAAGAGGAACACAACATGGTAACCGTCATGGGCAGAAAGCTTAAGGAAATAATCCTTAAATATCCTGCTGCTGCCAGACAGGCATTTAAATCCTTTGTATAAAGACCCATGATTTTTTCCGATATCAAAAGGGAAGGCAACGTAAAAAGCAGCATTACCATAAGCGCCAGATACAGATTCGCAAAAAAGCTGGTATTCACTCCTTTTTTCTTATTGCTTCCATAATATTGCGCAATAAGTATGGATGCCACTGCTGCCACCGCCGAAATGGTAACCGAACATAGTCCGCAAAATTTAGAGGAAAGCCCGCTTCCCGCTATGCTCACCGTCCCTAACTGCCCTACCATGATCTGGTCTATGAAATTATAAGAAGACTGAAAAATACACTGGGCAGTAATGGGCAGCGCGATTTTAAAAAGTTCCTCATATTGAAAAGATTTTTGTTTTTCCATAATTGCCTCCTGGATGTTTCTTTTTCTTTTATGGTAACAGAAATTCTTTTGGTTACAAGGGGTTAATCGCATAACCCGTTACAAAAACTGGTGGGGAGGTTTGTGCACTTTTGCTAATGGAGGTTGGGTGAGCTTTTAGCTAAGCTTTCGACAGGCTTCCTTATTTACTTTTATTTGCTTCACGCTTTCTCTTTCTACTAAGGAAACAGGGAGTATCTCTTTCCATGCTTGGGCTCTGTGCATAATTAGTTCGTCCAGCATTCTTACGGCCATTTCCGCCCTTTTATCAATATCCTGCCTGATGGTGGTGAGTCTTGGGCGCACATACTCTGCCATAGGGATATCATCAAAGCCCATAATGGAAAACTCCTCCGGTATAAGAATGCCTTCGTCCAGACAGTGGTTCATAAATTCTATGGCATATACGTCAGAAGCGCAAAATGCTGCGCTAAATCTGTCTGTTTCTTTTATCAGCTTTTGAAAATAAGCAGACCTTTCCTTTTTGTCCATGGGGAGCAGCTTAAAATGTCCTTCTTCCATAGGTATGCCTGCTTGCGTAAATGCCCGCTTCATTCCCATATATCTTTCATGATCGCCGGATAAATCATTGTCGGATAAAAACATGACTTTTGTATGTCCCTTGGAAATCAGATAATTTCCCGCCTGATAGCCACCGTCTTCATTATTGATTCCAATGTCCGAATATCTTTTTGTCTCTTTGGAATAGCCGTCTACCACAAGAAAAGGAATCCGCATTTTGCTTCTTAATCTGTCATAATCCATTTCACAATAGCCGATTAAGATAAGTCCTGCCATATTCCACATGGAAGCATATTGTACGATTTTTTCCACTTCCCTTTCTTCCTTTAACATAAGAAAATATCCATATTCATTCAGGTACTTGGAAAGCCCGTTTAGTAGCGCTGCTACAAAAGGGTCCTTTAACATCTGACTTTGATATTTCACATCATCAGATAATACCACGCAAACGATTTTTGAGCTGTTCTGTGCCAGTAATACGGCTGCCATATTGGGAATATATCCGCTTTCTTCTAAAGTCTGCTGTACCTTTTCTACGGTCCTTTGGGATATTTTCTGTGTCTTTCCGTGAATCACATTGAAAACCGTGGCAGTGCTCACTCCAATCTGCTGTGCGATATCCTTAATGCGGATTCTTGTCTGCATACTGTTTTCATCCTGTATGTCTTCTTTGCTTTTTGCTCTATTCATTTTCCATTCCTCATATCTACTATATGGTGTGAAATAAACATTTTTCTTATAGTAATATTCCTAATGAAAATAGTCAACAGCTTATTTTTATACACCCGCTTTACCCATTGGTATCCATCAAAAAAGAACCGGTCTTTGAAAGCTCATACCTCCCCCGGTCCTTCTTTGAATAAATATATATACATATGGTAATACCACAATTCTTAGAAATAAGAATTAAAATAGCTGTTGAACAAACTTCCAAAGCTGTTTGGGCTATATCCTCCATAGCTATTGTAACTGGAGTAGCCGCCATAGCTGCTGTTTCCATAAGTTCCATAACGATTATAAGACGTATACGGATTAGCAGACAAATTGGAAACTGCACTGGACTCCACATAAATGCTCTTTACGGAAGCCTGCCCTGCAAAGGATGAGGTTCCCTGGAATACTTTCTTCATATCATCGATTCCTGCTTTTTTTAGTACATCCTGATTTACACTTAAGCTTCCGTCTGTTGAAGCGGTAATACCGATCTTACTAAGCTCATCCCTATGGATAAGTGACTGTGTGGCAAATTGTTTTGCATAAATATTTTGAACGCTTCCTCCCACTTTCTTCATATTAGTCAGCATGGAATTATAATCCTCTACAAAGCGATTAATCTCATATACCACATCCTTTGTATTTCCGGAAGCCTCTGCCTTGCCAAATAAAGACTCATCTCCAGTCTGGCTTAAGTTCTCTGCATGTTCCCTTACTCCTTCTGCTCCTGCTTTGACCTGATTGTATGCCATTTTCTCGTAATAACTTGTAATGTTATTGTATGTCTTGTAGCTGTTGCCATATTTATTCAGATTCGTGCCATAGCTGCCATATTTACTTGCACTTTTCGTTCCGAACATGGAAGAGGTACGGTTCGTACCATAAAGAGAACTTAAAAAGCTACTGCTGTTTCCTCCGTTCATATAGCGAAAGAGAGAAGAATTAAATCCCGATAACCTCATATGTCATCCTTCCTTTCCATACATTATTTTCCTCTTTTATACTTCTTATCTAGTATATCGAAAGAATCGGTTAGAAATAAAGTGCTTTGTAATGAACCATCTTTTTTTTGTAATGAAAAGAAACCCTTATTCATGCTCCAGGTGCAGCCGTTCCTCCTTTGCTTTTCCCTGAAGCATGGCAGTTAATACAAAGACTCCATCCTCCACCCTGTATTCAATCTTTCCGTAGTACTTTTCCACGGATTTCTGCATATTTTTCAATCCATAGCCATGATAAGATTTTTCTTTTTTGGTGGTATGGAACGTATTGCTTTCCTGATCATAGGCAAGAGCGCCGGAAAAAGAATTTCTGATTTTCAAAAAAAACATATTCCCTTTTACATAGCTGCCAATTTCCAGATACATTGGCTTCTCCTGGCATTTTTCCAGTGCTTCCGCTGCATTTTCCAATCCGTTATTTAGCAGGATGCTCAAATCGAAGCCGTCAATTTCCAAGGGGGCAGGATAAATAAAATCACATCTGATTATGGCTCCCATTTTTTCCGCCCTGCGCAGGTAACGGTTCACTACCGTGTCCGTAACGGGATTACCTGTCTTATATTTCATATCCAGCTCATCCAGTGAGGTACACAAACCATCCAGATAATTCTTCAAAGCTTCCTTTGTATCTTTCGAAAGTCTTTTTTCACTTCCCATAAGCCCTTCGATATCAGCAATATAATTTTTCATGTCATGCTTCATTCCCCGCATCCCTTCATAAAGCCTTTCCATTTCCTGCATATGCTCTTCCATTTCAGAAAGCCTTTCTTCATACAGAAACAAAGCATGACTTTCTTCCTGCTCCTTCTTAAACCTGCTCCACAGGTAAACACTGCTGAAAATGGAAATGATTCCAAGCAGGGCTATGATCGGGGTCAATATTTGCAGCTCGGGATTTTCATCCAGCAGGTAAACATAGTTTTCTTCTTTAAAAGTAAATAAAATACTTCTTAAAAACAAACAAAAACAAAATCCGATTACCGATGACAGCATCAAAAAAAGGAATTCCCATGGACCGATTCTTTCCCCATCAGAGGAAAAGCTTTTCATGAACTTCCGGTACAGCCAGAATTGCGTCAGCACATATATTATGGTAAAAACAATATTCCACATGATTTCCAGCACAAGCATATACTTTATATTCTGTTCCATGCTGATAATGTTGCCATCCTGGACGCGGCTTTCAAAAAATCGAAGAACCCATCGAAAAATGATGTTGCCCGGCACATACAGTATGAATCTGACCAGCTCCCCAATGGCATAATAGGTAAAAACCAGATAAAAAGAAAGCTTCTTTACACGACTTCCATAATAGCAGCCTGCCAAAGCGGAACAAAGAAGGCTTAAAAGCAGGAGCATTATAGTCTGCTTACTATTCAGCAGATACACATTTCCCCCATAAACAAGCGCCTTTAGCCCCGGAATATAAGAAAACAGCATGTGAAATAATACATACTGAAAAATAAGCAGATATTTTTTTCTTTTCTCAACAAAAGCAGGGTCCTTCTGGACCCTGCCTGCAATGCTTACCATCTGATAGAGCAGATAACCTTTTATTGTACATTCCACTAAATCCACCAGAAAATAAAATATTTCTTTCATATTCATCCTTACTTTCTTAAATAATCCATGTAAGTACTGACAAATTCCGGATATTTCTGCTTGGAAAGAAAAATGCTTTCTCCGTTTTTCAGGGAAATACTTGAAGTATCATAGCCTTCAATCTCTTCCATATTCACCAAAAATCCTCTGTGGCAGCGATAGAAAGCGCTTCCGAGCTGCTTTTCCATATCATCCATTTTGCCGTAAAATTCCAGAACTTCCTTTTTTGTATGAAGGATAATCTTCCTTCCGCTGTTCTCTCCGTAAAGGATTTGTGAGAAGGGAACCTTCCGATAGCTGGTTCCAATCTTAACCAGATAAAATCCCTGCTCCTTTTCCCGTTCCTTATATGCTTTTCCAAATACCTGCAGCAGCTTTTCTTTCGCAAGGGGCTTTAACAAATAATGAAATGCTTCCACGTCAAAGGCATCAAATACGTATTCCTTACAGGCTGTTATAAAAATAATAAGTCCTTTGGAATATTCCCGGATCTTTCTTGCTGTTTCAATGCCATTGAGCTTACCCATGCTGATATCCAAAAAAATAATATCATAGGATTCCCTTTTTTCTAAAAATTCTTCTCCCGTAGAAAATGTCTGTATTTCACAAGTAAATTCTGCCCTTATCCATTCCGTTATTTGTTCTCTTATCTGTTTGCTGTCATCGCAGACTGCTACCCTTACCATGTGCTCTGCTCGTCCCTTCATGCTGCTGTTGCTAAAAAATCCTCTATTGACCTGCGGATATCCGGCTTAGCGGATATCCAGATCCACTAGCAGCCCTTTCATATCTTCGTCCAGCAAATCAGCAGACCGTTTGATTTCATCAATTTTTTCCAGCATTTCGCTCTGCTTCTCCACCGTCTCATGCAGCTTTTCTGTTTGTTCCTCTGCTGCTTCTTTTTCTTCCTTGATTTCTTCCAGCTTTTCTTCCTGCTCTTCTTTCTCTTCTGCCGCTTTTTCTGCCTGTTCCACTTTTTCTTCCAGTTCTTCCTTTACGTGTTCCATTGCATCCTTGCGCAGAAGTCCGATAATTTCTTTGCTGGCCGCATCCAGTACCTGTCCGGCCTCTTCCATGGCATCTTCCATTGTATATTTTCTGCCCAACAGTGCCTGCTTGATAGCTGTGATGTTACTGCTTTCCGCACCTACTCCAAGAAGGGCATCATCATAAATTTTGTTCCAATACTCTTCCTGGTCATTTAACTCTTTCAGCCTGTCATCATA
Organism: uncultured Lachnospiraceae bacterium; assembly: GCA_947177925.1. Taxonomy (GTDB): domain Bacteria; phylum Bacillota; class Clostridia; order Lachnospirales; family Lachnospiraceae; genus RGIG3040. The sequence goes on along the minus strand of CAMWWJ010000011.1, from coordinate 4,404 downwards.
TTCTGCATTACTTCCCGGCTTATACTCGTCCGTAATCCCGTAAGCTTCCATAAGCTCATCTTTTGCCTGATTCAAATATTGAAGCTGCTTTCCTGCTTCCGTTGCAGTTTCCAACAGCTCCTGCTGGTGCGCCTGGCTCTTTTGAATGGCCTGAGTGCTCAAATCATCCCGGCCGATCTGATCTGAAACAATCTTAGCTGCTTCTTTTCTTGCCATGGCTTTCTTTTTCTGAATGGTTTCGGAAATATCCCCCTTTAAGCTGCCTGCAAATATATTGCTGCCGGAAGCAGATTTATACTGCTTTTCCTTTTCCCATGCCTTCTGGGTGGCTCCGTTCCTTCCGATATAGCCAATCCTGTTTTCCTGATTGCCTGCAAATATCGCCACTGAATTTCCTTTTAATCCGCTCATATTTTCCACCTTCCCTGGTCCTTTTTGGTATCCATACCTGTATTTTATTTCTTATATTTTTATATCGGCCATTTTGCTTTTTTTTTAAATGAAATGTAATGAAAATCAAAAAAAATGTAATGAAACAAACATCTCTCAGATTGTTAAAGCCTGACGCATCTGAATCAATATTTTCTTTTCCAGCCTGCTTATCTGAACCTGACTCACTCCCATTTTTTTTGCCACCTCAGTCTGGGTCTTGTCCTGAAAATAGCGCAGGGTGATAATCTCACGTTCTTTTTCATCCAGCTCCTCCAAAAGCTTTGTAAGCATCATATGATTCAGCAGCTTTTCTTTTTCATTTTCTTTATCCGCTATCTGGTCCACCAGATAAATCTCGCTTCCATCCGACTGATATACAGGCTTATATATGGACTCGACCTCGGAATTTGCCTCTAGAGCAAGCACGATTTCCTCTCTTGTAAGTGAGGTAGCCTCTGCTAACTCCTCCAGGGTAGCGCACCTTCCTTCTTTATGGGATATTCTCTCTTCTGCCTGACGGATGCGGTAGCCGTTCTCCTTTAAGCTCCGGGACACCTTAACAAGTCCGTCGTCCCTTAAGAATCGCTTGATTTCTCCCATAATGAGCGGAACCGCATAGGTGGAAAACTGCACACCGTAATCCGTATCAAATTTATCTATCGCTTTTATCAGCCCTATGGTACCTATTTGGAATAAATCCTCCATATCATAGCCTCTTCCTGCAAATCTTTTCACAATATGCCGGACCAATCCCAGATTTTCCTGAATCAGTACATCTCTTGCCTCTTTATCTCCCTGTTTTGCCTGTAATATGAGATGTAATCTTTGATCCATATGCTATTCCTCATCTGCTTTCCGGAAGCTGTGTCCGCACTTTTTCTCCATTCTTACAGTCGTTCCTTTTCCCGGATTACTTTCTACAAAAAGCTTGTCCATAAAAGCCTCCATAAAAGCAAATCCCATTCCGGAGCGTTCTAATTCAGGCTTTGTTGTAAAGAGCGGTTCCATTGCCTGCTTGATGTTTTCTATTCCGATTCCTTTATCTTTTATTTCAATGGACACTGTATCATTTTCAATGGCACAGGTTATGTATACTTTCGGAACCGGCTTTTCTTCCCCTTCCGGCTCCTTATCCTGATCCATCACCGGCTCATAGCCAAATCCATATCCGTGTATGATACAATTGGTAACCGCTTCCGATACGGCGGTTTTCACATCCTCCACTTCCTCTAACGTAGGATTTAATGAGGTTAAAAACGCTGCCACTGTGACTCTTGCAAACCCTTCGTTTTCCGGCAGTGCATCAAACTCCAGCTTCATTTCTTTTTTCATAATCTTGTCCTTTCTATTTTGTTTATATCTTCCTATTTCACATGGAATCTAATCAATCCATTCAATCATATCCGACAGCCCTGATAAGAAAAGAATTTTTCGAATCCGCTCCCCTGCATTTGCAATGAGAATTTTTCCCCCAAAGGAGGATACCTTTTTATATCTTCCTACTATCATTCCGATTCCCGAACTGTCCATGAATTTCGTATGTTCAAAATCAAATACGATATGCTCTATGCTTTCATCTAACAGATACTTGTCCGCATACTGTCTTACATATGCTGCCTGATGATGGTCCAGCTCCTCTGGAACCTTTACAACTAAATAGTTGTCCACAATTTGAAACTTCTCCTCCAAAACTCTTTCTTCCACCTTTTTTCCTCCTCTTTTCGACTTTTTTTGCAACAAAAAAGAAGACATATTTTAGTATGTCCTCTTTTGTGCTTTCTATACTTCCTGAAATCAGTTTTTTCTGCACCTTATTGCTGCTCTTCCAAATAATCCCTTGCTTTTCTTGCACTTTCCGTACCCGGGAACAGTTCCACAACCTGCTTGTAGGCTTCAGCAGCCTTTTCTGCATCCTCTGCCATTCGATAAGCCTGTGCCAGCTGATATAGCGTCTGACTTTTGGTCTTGTCAAAATGCCATGCCTTTTCCAGATTCTCTACAGCTTTCGTATAATCATTCTGGTTAACAGCAAGCGTCCCCTCTGAATAGTACTTTTCCGCAATAGAAGGTCCTACTTCCTCCATCAGTTTATTGTATAACTGTTTATAGGCTTCTGAAGCTTCTCCCTCCAGATATTCCTCATCCACCTGCACTAACAAGTCACCGATTGCTTCTTCATCGGAAGCATCCTCCATATAGGCCATAGATGCTTTCATCAGGCTGTCCGCAGCTTCCATTGCTCCATCGGAGCCGGTAAAAGAATTGATTTGTTCCTTCAAATCTTTATTCTCATCGGTAAGGGCACTTACCTTCTGCTCTAAATCGGTAATCGTAGCCGTTTTTGCATCCGAATTATCGCCTACGCTCTTTAATTCCTCCTGATATCCTACCCGGACTGCCTGAATCCTTGCAGGCAGAATCAAAAACCAGCAGACTGCCAACCCTATAACCAGACCAAGCAGTAGATTTAATATGGTGGAACCTATTACGGGTTCCTTTGTATTTAAGGGCTGAATAATCGTTTCATTGCCGCTTTGATATACAACTGCATTTTCTGCTACTGCCTTCTTTTTCTTTTGAGGGGAGGCATTTTGTGCTTCTCCCTCCAGCATTTGCTTTGTTTCCTTCAGATATCTAAGTGTAGTTGTATTATTCGTATCGATTTTCTGGCATTTCAGCAGCTCCCGCTTTGCCTTTTCCCATTCCTCGGACTGCATATAAAGAAGCGCAAGAAGCTGTCTGCCCCGAAGCATATTCGGGGTTAAGGAAAGAACTTTCTTTAACTGGATCACAGCAAGATCCAGACTCCCCTGATTGCAGTAATCAAGCACTTTATTGTATTTTCTTGCCGCCTGATCAATGGTCTCAAGCCGTGTTGTATTTTCCTGTACCGCATTGATATAATCGTCTGCTATATTTTTATTAGGGCGGAAGTTTTTGCTGATGACCCACTCACTCAATGCAGCAACCACATCCCCCATTTCAAAATAAACAAGTCCTAATAAATTCCTTGCTTCTATATGATTCTTATTAAACTTAAGGCTTTGCCTTAAACTTACTACCGCTCCGGACAAATCCCGGACATTTGCTTTATCCAGCCCGTCATTGTAATAACGGTTGGAAATATACATGATTTTCTTATATAAACTAACATCAATACCGCAGCCCGTACAAAAGCTCTTTTCTGACAGGCTGCAGCCACAATTAAAACATTTCATGGTGTCACCTATCCTACTCTTCCTCTTTGACCTTTCGTACCATTCCAACTAGCACATCTGCCATATCCGTTAAATCCTGATTGTATATTGCATCCTCAACATCTTCTATCTCAAGACTTGGGTGAAATTTCTTTAATTCCTCTTCGAAGTTAATCATTTTACTTCCTCCTACTTTTCCCCGATTTTATATTGGGGAGTTACCTTAACAGGGACTTTACATCCCCTACCAAATATAATGAACCTGCCACGAATATAATGTCTTCTTTATTTTTTTCAGAAAGGGCATGAACCATTCCCTCTTCTACTGTGGGAAAAAAACTTATCCCAGCTTCCCGGCAGGATAAAAAGCTTTCTTTCAACTGTTCTAAAGGCAGAGCTCTATGCTCCTCCATACAGACTACTACGATTTTTTCAAATAATCGGACATCCGTCAGTGCCTTTATCATCCTCTTATAATCTTTATCTGAAACTACGGAAAAAAGCAATATTCTTTTTCCTATACAGGGTATATGCCCTACAGTATCTAAAAATGCCCGGATTCCATCTTCATTATGGGCGCCGTCCACATATATCCCTTTTTCAATTTCTTCCATACGCCCTTCCCATCTGGTATGGCGCACTGCTTTCCTGAGCCGTTCCATGCTGATAAGCTCTTTTTCCCTGAGACATTCATATGCTCTAAGAGCCAGCGAAACATTTTCCACCTGATAAAACCCACAAGTGGGCACAGTAAAAGTAATATAATCATAATACC